>JAIXVT010000102.1 GCA_027482725.1 Pseudomonadota bacterium
AGCACGAAGAATAAAGGTCCCCCCAATAACCACACCGATATCAGCACATTTATGGACAATAGAGAGATGATTAATGGGAAAGAGCACCCCTACCGACGATAGGAGAAAATAAGTACAAAATCCGAACGTTGAGGTGACATAAGACCAGTAGAGCTGGGACCGTACCCTACCGTAGAACATGAAATAAGATACAATTAGAATTAAAAAAAATGCTGACGAAACAATAAGATTTAAAAGTTCAGATAACAGCAATCTCCACCATGGATAGGAGTCAGTAGCGTATGGATAAGATGCTATACGAGCAAAATACTTAGCATAAGTTTGTACAGTCCATAGGACTTCACCTTCGGCACATAGGCGATCAATATCAACCAGCGGCTGTCCATAAAAGCTCCGGAAATCACTCGCATGAGAAATACCGTTCGAGTAGAGCACGCGGGATCCAGCGGTAATTTTATGAAATCCATGAACGATTAAAGGGAAAATCATAGTTTTTCCCATGTTTAATTTGCAAAAATTCTCATCAAATTTTGCCTTGGCACTAAACACAAATTGGTTAGAAGTTACTTCTTGCCAGTCTTGAATCGTAGTCCAATGTGTATCCGTTTTCGGAGGCGGAACTAATGCAGCTGAAATCGATAAAAAAAATGCGGTCAGAGCACTAATCACGGATCCCATTTCCCCTTTTTACTTAATCGTTCTTTTACCCAACAGATTCTTTGCTGGATATCGTGTTTAAATTTTACTAGCGATTTAATTCCCGCGGGAGCGGGGATATTCGGGGAGGGGAAAATTTTTCCTTGTTGCCGTAACCGGCCCACCACAGTTCAGTTGACAGCGGCGGGGCCGCTACCCGGGGGGCGTACGGGCAGGGTGCGATCACGCGATGTTCAGGGGGATGCCTTTCTCTTTCAGCGAATGGAGCACGTAGCGGTTGTGGCTCTCGATAAAGATCGCAAGGTGTGCCATCAATCGGTCCCGCTTCTTTGTGGTGCACCACGTCCGGCGGTTGAGTCTCGCCAGATTGGCTCGGAATTTAGCCAGCGTGTGGTTGATCGCAAACAGCGGGTCAAAGCCCCCGACTTTAAGCTCGCCTAAGCCTGAGGGCTTCGCTTTCCTCGCAAAATGCATGTTGTGCACGGCCCTAGGGAACACCTTACACACCGGCCACGGGTAGCGCGGGCAGTGATCAGTCGCAATGGTACAAAAATCGTGGATCCACGTTTTGGTGCGCGTGAGGAGTTCCCACAACACCTCTGTTCGGTTATCAGGCAAAGGGCCGTATTTTGCGACCGATCGCTCCTGGTACGCCTCGTGTGCCGGCATTGAACTTACACTGACTCCAAGCACCAAACGCTGGTCGGTAACGATTCCTGCCACACTTAACGGAACAAGTTTGGTTTTCTCAAACGTTTCTAGCTCATCGAATTGAATGGCTTGGGCACGCTTCCCCTTAAATGCCTTCTTTAAGTTTTTCTCATTCCGTAAGGCGCACACGGCACCAAAATGGATGAGCCGTGCTGCCACGGTTTTCCGGTTCACTTTCAATAACTTAGCCGCTCGGTTGAGGGATACGTTACTAAGCAGTAAGCGCCTCAGTTCGCCGTTGATATCCCGCTTCTTTTGGTTGTAATTCACCGAAAACGTTGCGTCCGAACTCCCCTGTCCGCACACCTTGCACTTGTACTTCTGGATCCGCTTCCCGTCGCAATCCCGGGGATAGTGGCCATCTCGGATCACGAGTCCGTGTTTCAGGCTATAGTTACGTTGAGCTAGGGTCTTGCAGCAGGTGAATGTAGTCATGCCCCACAGGAATGCGAACACCATGCCAATTTCCCCTGTGATTTCCGCTACAACGCTGGGTTACCCTAACCGCCCCGCGCCGGCCACCTGAACCGTGCCGGGCCGGTTACGGCACAACCCCCGCCCGCTTCATCGCCTTCTCTAGCACCGCAAGCGTGTAATCAATATCTGCGACATCGTGACCGGCCATCATCGTAAAACGGAATCGACAATTATTTTTGCTCACCGCGGGGTAAACAATAGGTACGACAAAGACTCCCTCTTCGTTAAACACCTCGCACATCGTCGATAATTTTTTCTCATCTTTAATGACGACAGGTATGATTGACGACTCATGTTTAGGATCAATATTAAATCCAAGTGTACTGAGTCCATCTAAAAACAATCGGATGTTGCGCTTAAGTTTTTGCAGGTGCTCGGGCTCACTCAAAAATACTTTGATCGCCGCCATAGCTGCTGCGACATTGCACGGCGGTAACGACACCGAAAACAACTGTGAACGCGACAAACTGGTTAAATAGTCGATCACCTCTTTATCACCGGCCACGAATCCTCCGATTCCACCGGCAATTTTTGAAAATGTCCCCATGATCAAATCACACTGACTTGTCGGAAACTTCTCCCATGCGCCCAAGCCATTCGGACCGATCACACCAAACGAATGGGCTTCATCAACCATCAAGCGGCATCCGTATTTTTTCGAAACGCGGCTGATCTCATCGAGCGGACAATAATCACCATCCATCGAAAACACACCTTCAGCGATGGTGAATGCGCCATTTACCGAATCACGGTTGGATTCCAAAATCGTCTCCATATGGGATACCGAATTGTGGCGGAAATACTTAGGAACGGCTTTAGAAATCTGCACCCCGTCTTGAATAGAAGCATGCGAAAGGATATCTGC
>JAIXVT010000192.1 GCA_027482725.1 Pseudomonadota bacterium
GGTGTTTTTATTGCCAATGAAGAATTGAACGCTCCCATTATTATCGGGACTGCGCTTGTGATGTTTGGAGTATGGCTATCACAACAGAAAAAGATTTGGGGGCTAGAATGAATACGTTTCAACCTGATTTAATTGTCGAAGTTACTGGTGCATGCAATAGGGCCTGTGCTGGTTGCTATGCTCCGAATGTGGTTGCTAAAGATGCTGCTTCGGTATTTGAAAAACGACCTGAGCTTTTTTTGAAATCGGAAGCCCTAAACAATGCCCTGAGTGAAATTCATCATCGAATTGAAACCGCTTCTGTTCGTGGAGGTGAACCAACACTTCACCCAGAGATTTCAACACTATTAGGAATGATCGCCCCTCGTGCCAATCAAGTTTTCTTGGAAACTCATGCCCGTTGGTTAATGGCAAAAGACTTTATCCCTTACATGGGCTTACTAGAGGCAATTAAGAAGAATGGGATCATCGTAAAAATCTCTTTTGATAAGATGCACGGACTTAAAGAGCAGGAACTTCAGGGCATTATCAAATTCTTAAACTGGCATGATGTTGATTACCGAATAGCTATCACAGAGTCGAGTTTAGTAGATTATGCAACGACACGCTCTCAATGCAGCTTTATTAAAGATGAAAAAATAATTTTCCAGATGAAAGCTTTAAGCGCAGACGAGTTAGTAAAGCCTACGATTGGAACAATCAATGTGCGTGGAGAATTAAAAGCAACCCTTACTCATAAATTTGAAAATACCCCTGAGCTGAGAGTAGCCTACGCATGAAAACAATCTTAGCTCTACTCACATTTCTAGCAGGAATCAGCGTACAGGCGAAAGAGACTGTGACCGTTGGACTTGCTTCTAATTTTTCAGAGCTAAGTACCGTTTCATTTAGCCCGTTTGGTGGGTACTTCAAAGATGCGATAGAACTCGCGATCAGCGATAACAAAAAGACACTGGATGCAGCCCAGATTGAAATTACCCTGCAAGAATTTGATTATGGTAAAGACGAAATCAATGTTCTTAAAAAAGTAAAAGAAGCAGCCGAATCAAAGAGCCTTGTCGTCATGGGTTATAATTATTCTGCTCCAGCCCTTTTATCAGCTCCACTTCATGTAGAAGAAAAGCTACCCGTAATCTTCCCAAGTGCTTCGGCCAATAGACTCTCTACATTTGGGAAATATGTTCACCTTGGATCATTCAGCAATAAGTTCATGGTTCAAACCTTGGCCAAGATCGCAAGCAAGACGATAAAGGCCAAAAAGATTCTTATCCTCGCAGCCGTGGACTGTGCTTATTGCATGGACTTAGTAAAAAGTTTTGAGGAAGAAATTAAGAAATATGACACTAAGATCGTAAGTTCTATTCCACTTCTTGAAAAAGATTCCGACTTTAGTAAGATTGCCGATACCGCAAAAAAACTAAGTTTTGATGCTGTATTTGTTCCCTGTCAGGAATTAACAGCAGCACGCCTCATCTCGGCACTTACAGAAGCAGGAATCAGAAAACCATTTCTAGGAGCTGATGGATGGGGCAATGAAGGTTCTGAATTTTTCAGAGTGCTTAAGGGAAAGAAATTTACAGGATATTCTGTCACACACTGGCATCCAAAACTCAATACAGCAAAATCAAAAAAGTTCGTGGCTGATTACTTAAAACGCTTCAATAAACTGCCAAACGACACATCCGTGCTGGCATATGATTCAATGACGCTTTTAATTCAAACATTGATTAAGACAAAACCACTTAATCGAGAAAGCCTAGAGAAAAATCTTTCTCTCGTTAAAACATTTGATGGAATCACTGGTAAGGCATATTGGGAGGCTCATCAAGCCCCACGCAAAGATATTGTCGTTTTAAAAACTACTGATACTGGATTTGCCATAGATCAGATCAAGGCGGTGGCCCGTGAATAAAACCAAATCCCTAAAAGGTCGAGTGTCTGACATTTCGATCTACTCATTTATCTGCATGACAGTCGTGATGTTTGTTTGCTTTTGGGCCTACTCAGTAAAGAAGAATCATATTGCGATTGCTCAGATTAAAACTGAACTCAGTCTTAATCTTAAAAATCAGACGAACCAATTTCTACGCTCATACTTACTTCCTGAGCAACGTGCAGGGATGGACTTAATCTTGACTGGAATCAAAAATGACGAAAGCCTTGATACGGCCAAGATTATAGAATCAGCTCAAGACATTCCAAGTAATTTTACTGACTGCAAACTGAATGAAACGACCGTCACAACTTGCTCAACCAAGAACTTCGCTTTTACGGCGGTTATTGCTCCACTGACAGATACCGAAAGAACTTACGGCTATCTTTTCAAGGCTCGAAAGAACTCTTCTGCCAGATCAGTCTCAGAGGCAATGCAATTCGCAGGAGCGGCAGTGTTCATCATTGCACTGGCATTTTTTGTTATCTACTTACGACTTAGAAATCTCACAGCAAAACAACTACCAGACTCAATGGATCAACTCACTAAATGGATTGAAGCAGAGATTGAAGGCAAAGAAATTGATAATGCTTCCCTTGGCTTTAAAGAACTTGAGGACTTAAAAAAGAAAATTGGTATTGTGATTGAACGAGCAAATAAATCTCGTGAGCAGGCCATCATCGGACAAGTCACCAGTGGAATCATGCACGACATTAAGACTCCACTTCACTCCATCGTGACAGCAACCCATTTAGTGGCTGAACAAAAGAAAGAATCAGAGGATCGTCCAATGCTTCTGGAAAACCTCTA
>JAIXVT010000064.1 GCA_027482725.1 Pseudomonadota bacterium
GGTTTTGGCAATGATCCCATTTGTTTTTGTATTGCGACCGTCCCTCCGTGCTTTGGATCTGAAGCCTCAATCCAAACTTCTTGCCTATGCCTTGGTGATTGCCGGTGTGGGTTTGGGGTTATTTAAGGGAGGCGCTTTATCATGAGTTCTTTTTTTTGGATGACGTTTGCAGCTTATTCGACCGTTATTCTGCTTTTCTCCGTACTGAGATTTTTCAGCGTAGGGTTTTCTCAAGTGCGATGGGTGCTCCCTATAATCCCCGGGACGTTTTTTGTTTTAGTGATGAGCGGTTTCTGGCCTGAAAGCAGAGGGCGTATCGGCCAGGGAATGGTGGGGTTTTTAGACGATGATTTGGCACATACCTTGAGGGTTTTTTCTCTGGTGTTCTCTTGTATCGCGGGATTTGCTACCCGATCGTTTCTGCAAAGTTTTTTTTGGGCGATATGGAGCATCGGACTTCTCTTGATCGGAGTTTCGGAGCAACCCCTTATCTTGGTCTCGGCTTACGTTTTGTCTGGAATTTCATTGTGGGGAGTAATTCAGACTGATGTCGGTCCGAATGTTTTGTTGACGCGGATGAATCGCAGCCGGTTCGTACAGTTCTTTTTTTTGTTTGTGTTTGGAGCACTTCTCCAAACGCATGTTCATGGGCCGGTGACCCTTTATTTGTGCGCCTTTACTCTTGCGCTACTCATGGGCTTAACCCAAGACCAGGCGAACGGTTTAAATGTTGCGCGTCAGGGTGCGGTTTTGGTTTTAGCGCTCGAAGCGGTCAGTAGCGTTTGGGCGGCGGCGGTGTTGTGGTACAGGGTCATGACACCTTTACTGCAGCAGAATGCCGAAGCGGTGAGTGTGTTGCAGCATGCCTTTAGCTTTGGCCTCATGATGGGTTATGCCCTTTTTTTGGTGCGGAGTTATCGGTCGGCTGTCGGTGCCGATACGTTGAGCGCGGTGGTTCGGGGATTAAAAACCCTGACCCTGTTTTATGTCGTGTCGGGACGGACCCCGGAGTCTTGGGTTTTTATGGGTATTTTTGGGCTGCTCCTTTTAATTTTTTTTGTCGTGCTCGTCTATCGGAACGATCAAACCCGCCGCAGTTTGGTTTTGGGTGCGGTATTGATGGTGGCGGTAGGATTTCCTGGTTCCGCCCATTTTGTTTCGCTTCAGCGCTTGGGGTCGCGCCTTTCGGGCCAACTCGGATATATTTCTCAGGTTTATGTCACGCTGACCTGGTTGGGGTTGGCGCTTGCCATGCTCCAACTCCTTCGAGTCCATTTTCACAAGGATCATGATTTGAACTGGAGAAAATCAACTCTATTCGTTGGTTCAATCGCTTTGTTTGTATTTTTTTTGACATTGTTTCAGTCTCAGATTGAACGTCTGCTTTTACCTCAAAATTTGTAATGTGATAGATTCTTAAGAATAACGTAATGACAAGAAAGGATCCGCTGACATGGATTACATTCCTGTTCTGATCATGATGGCTGCCGGGATCGGAATTGGTGGAGCAGTGTTGCTCCTTACCTCTTGGCTTGGCCCCAAAGTGGCTAACCCGACCAAAGATATTCCGTTCGAATGTGGTGTCCCTGCCGTAGAAGACGGGGTCAAACAGCGGGTATCGGTCCGATTTTATTTGTGTGCAATTTTGTTTTTGCTTTTTGATGTCGAGACCGTGTTTTTTTACCCTTGGGCGGTGGTCTATAAAAAAATGCTCAATCAAGGGGTGTTCATTTTAGTGGAAATGGTCGTTTTTATAGCGATTTTATTGGTTGGTTACTTTTTTATTTTGCGCCGTGGCGCACTGGATTGGGAGTAGGTCTATGGCTAAAGACGGTGGTGCAGATTTTTTTACCACAAAACTAGAAACAGCCGTCAACTGGGCGCGGAAAAACTCGTTGTTTCCGCTTCCCTTTGGAACAAGTTGTTGCGGCATCGAGCTGATGGCGACTCTTGCGTCGGGTTACGATATGGCTCGATTTGGCGCAGAGGTTGTCCGGTTTTCACCTCGACAAAGCGATCTATTGATTTGTGCGGGCATCGTGAATCTAAAAATGGCTCCGATATTGCGCAATATTTACGATTCAATGGCTGACCCCAAATGGGTGATTTCCATGGGAGCTTGTGCATCTTCGGGGGGAATTTTCAACGTGTACAGCGTGACTCAAGGTATTGATACGGTGATCCCTGTCGACGTTTACGTGCCCGGGTGCCCTCCTTCTCCAGAGGGATTACTCAATGCCCTTCTCCGCTTGGAAGAAAAAATTGCCAAAGGGGAGACGTTTTCTCAGCGGCGCGTTCGGGAGCAGGCAGAAGGAGTGCGCATCTAATGGATATTCGCACAACCGTGCCAACAATTTACGGCAAATGGATGGAGCTTTACGGCTCCCAGTGGACGGCGGTTAAAGAAGCGTTAGCGGATCCCAAAAATGGTTTCAGTTCATCACTGATGGAAACACTGTGGCCCGGTGTTGATGCGACCGATGTTCCTGTGTTTTGTTTTCAAAAAACTCAGGCGTTTGCGGCGCTTCAATTTTTAAAGTTTTTCGAACCGACCCCATTTGATTTTTTAGTGGATTACACCGCGACAGACGAAATGGATGCCGCAGACCCCAGCCGACGGTTTGATCTGGTGATCCAGCTGATGAGCATGAAAACCAAGGCGCGAATTCGCGTTAAAGTTCCGCTCGCCGAAAACGAAAGCTTCCCTTCGTTGATTCCGCTTTGGCCCGGTGCGAATTGGGCTGAACGCGAAATTTACGACATGTTTGGAGTTAAGTTTGATGGCCACCCGGATTTGCGTCGTATTTTAATGGATCAGCGTTGGGAGGGGCACCCTCTCCGAAAAGACTATCCTTTGCGCGGTTACCAGGTTTTTTTGACCCCAGAGCCCATCGATCCGGAGTTATTGAAATGAGCGAACTCAAATCTTCACCTACAGATATTCCTCTAGATATCGCGCGTTGGGGGTTCCCAACCACGTATGATGTGCAGTTTGGAAAAGACAGCGATGATCTTTTCGAGGATTCCAAGCTATTGGTCAATATCGGGCCAACTCACCCGGCGATGCACGGAGCTTTCCGTTGTATGGCGCGGCTGAACGGAGAAGTGATCGAAAAATCTTACAGCGCATTTGGGTACACCCATCGTGCCAAAGAAAAGCTGGGAGAGCACCGGAGTTACCACCAGTTTATCGTCTATACGGACCGTTTAAATTATTGCTCTGCCTTGATCAATAACGTGGCCTACGCCATGTCTGTGGAGCGATTGATGGGAATTGAGGTCCCGGAACGTGCAATTTGGATTCGCATGATGTGTGTCGAGCTTGCACGTGTCATTGATCACTTGATTTGTGTGGGGATTAATGCCGTAGATTTGGGCGCGTTTTCTTACTTTTTGTATGGATTCCAAAAACGGGAAGAAGCCTACACGCTGATTGAACAGCTGTGTGGTGCGCGTTTGACCACAAGCTATACGCGAATTGGCGGCTTGATGGCGGATGCGCCTGAGGGTTGGGAAAAAGCGATGAAAACGTGGGCAAAAGAAACGCGCACCGTCGTTGATGAAATGGATACGCTCCTGACCAACAACCGGATTTGGATCAAGCGGACCAAGGGCATTTCTATTTTTAATAAAGAAGATTGCTTGGCGTACAGTTTTACGGGCCCTAACGCGCGTGCTGCGGGTGTGGATATGGATTTACGCCGGGATCAGCCCTCGCTATTTTACCCTTCTGTGGAGTTTGATGTCCCGGTGGGTACAACGGGAGATGTGTTTGATCGTTATGCCGTTCGCA
>JAIXVT010000077.1 GCA_027482725.1 Pseudomonadota bacterium
CAAGCTCTATCCAAGATGCGGGCACAGCAGAAGCCAAATCTTTTTTGTTCGCCCAAAGGTCTCGCTGCGAAGAATCTAGGGCGTTCTTTAAAAAAAGTGAACGATCCGCTTCACTCTGGGTTTGTCGGACCAATAACTCCGCAGTTCGACGCTCGCGCGGGTTACCCAAAGACTCATGAAACTTTGCCGCAAACGCTCGGGCCAGGGCATACCCTTGCTGATTCTTTCCCCAAACCTCGGCACGGTCCAAACGGGTAATAAGACTATCTAACGCAAGAACCTCGGCTCTCGCCTGGGACAAAAACATCGAACGATCTTGATCAGAAAGGGTTCGAGCAGGAAACACTCGGCCTTCTCCCTGAAACGAATTTTTTGAATTCAGAATGGGTTCTATTTGGGTCTCGGGAACACTCCGAGCATGGGACAACTCCCAAAATGAAAGGGCCAAATGGAGGTTCGCCACGATCATCTCAGTTGGGGTGCCGCCGTAGGCAGAAGACCCCCAGAAAGACTCTTTTTTAGCGCGATATTCCGCAGAAACATCTCGAGCACGGGAATAAAAAAATATTGCCTTTTCGAAATGCTGTTGTGAAAAAGCAACGGACCCCAATCGAAAAAGGTGGAGAACCCGATTGTCTTCGGCTTCGTCGACCTCGGGAGTTCTAAGGGCTTTCTCCGCCGAGCTAAGATCTCCGCGCACATAAGCCGATCGCGCTTCATCGAGTCGCTTCTTATCACGAGACGCACAACCTGAGGCGACCAGCATTCCCAGGGCGACAGAAAAAGAAACCCAGCGGTGCAAAAAGGAATGGAAAGGTTTTTGGTAAAGTCGATAACTCAAGAGGTTTACCCTCTTACCAACTTGAACCGCCACTGCTAAATTTGTTGATTTTCTCTCGGGTGCGGCAAATTTCTTCGGAGGTTTCAATATTGGTCAGTCGCAGGTTAACTGAATAAGTCTTGATGGTTTTTCCTTCCCGACTTTCAGGCTTCATATTAATGTCCCCAAAAATCATGACATCTGCCCCGGACTGCCGCCCAATTTTTTTTGACTGTTTGGGATCAACCATCCCGTCATTTTGATACGTAATCTCTTTCAGGAGTGCTTCCCTTCGTGCCGCATCAATCAACGTAAACTCATCCGAATTAGAGAGCTTTTCTAAAAAAGCATCCTCCAAGTCTTTTACAGGGAAATAAGACTCCGATGTATTGTTTCTGATCTCTCCAACAAACAACTTTATTCGCTTCCCGTTTTGCTGAGAGAGGTATTCTTTAAATCGCTTGTGCGCATACAGTTGCTTTAACGACCCGTCCATCACACGGATGGTGTCTCCATCGACCCAGGTGTCTGTGATTTCCATCGCTTTTTCGTCCGCTTTAGCTTCATTCACGCGCTCTGCTTTGAATGAAGCACAGGCTGAAAGAACCCCGACAAGTGCAGCTAGAGAGAAAGACTTTAATAGAATTATTGATTTCATAACTTTTCCTTTGAAGATCTCAGATTACTTTTTTTGAATGAACTGTTGATCTAAGCCCTGAAGCTTGGTCTCAACCTGTGCCTTAAGTGCAGGATTCTCGGTAAATCGCACCAACTTAGCGCGCTCAATCATCTCTGCAACCTGAGCGTGCTTAATTCGACTCAGCACCCAACAGGTGTAGATCGACTTTGGACCTTTGACTTGCGAATAATCTCTTTGCTCCCAATACTGCTTAACTTTTTCTACTCCACCCACCACAGCTTTTGTGATCTGATTGGATATTCTGCTGGTCGTATTGGATGATGACGAAAGTGCAGCAATTGTGCTCGTATCCTGAGTACTAGAATCCGTAGACGCACGAGCTATGGACGAATCGACAAAAGTACTGACCTGCTTTGCAAAATCTTCCAACGTCTGAGACTGAGCCACTTCGCAAGCCGTGCGCTTATCGGCACTCTGGGCATCGTGCACCACATAAAGGTAGGTTTTAACATCGAGGTCAGACTTTTCTGCATAGTCTTGAGGATGATCCAACCAATACTCCCGACCCCCGCCGGTAGCATCAACGATCTTGTACTGAGGTTCCTCAATATCGACTTTTTTTACGGGAGCACCGCCACAGCCTTGAAGAATCCCTACCAAAACGCCTAAAAAACCTGCTATTTTTGTCCCTTGGTTCATAACATTCCCTCTCATTTATTCAACAAGCCCTATCTCTTTACCTAACTATTTACCTGTTTAATAGATCAATGATTTTTTCACACGTCTTTTGAGTTAATCTGTCCGACACGATTTCCGAAGCTTGGGCATGGTCTCGGGCATCCACCGTTTCCGTCACCAAACCTCCTGAGCGGGACTGTAACCCCTGGATACCAATGCTCACATCAAAGCGGACTCGCTTGAATCCTTCAACTTTGAGAGGTTGAGGGCGCTCTCGTACCGAAAGCTCAACCCCGATTACCGCACCTTCTGAACCCTCTAGCCCATCACCTGACGTTGTTCCGGCAAGAGTTGCCCCATTTTCAGTGAGACAGGATTCAACGCCCGATTGAACCGCAAGCATGCCTGATGTTTTCTCAGTAAGTTTGATCTTCTTTCCCTGAAGAGACCCGGCAAGAAGCCGCTCTAACGCGACAATCCTAGCCCCGTACGTCGATGATGATTTCACACTGGCAACCCCAAGAATCGCCCCCTCTTGTTCTAAGACCTGAAGACGCGCAAGCAATTCTTTTGCGGTCTCAATGAAATCTTTTCGTTTCAAATTCTCGGCCTGATCACATGCGGCGTCTAGCTTTCTTTCTGCGGCCTGGAGTTCCGCCAAGAGCGAAGAACGAGCCCAGAGTTTATCGGAAACAACACGGACATAAAACGTATCCCCAACCTTAGAAGACGTTTTGGTCTCAGCACCACGCACCATAATGTCGGTAAACAGCGTGGTCTTTTGCCCATAACTTTCGGTTGATGCGGCATCAACACCACCGCCCGAACTTTGGTTGACCGAGGATTGATTTTGAGTTGTTCGCTCGGAAACCACTTGAGACCTAAACCCTTGGGCAAGATTTCGCTTTGCTGCGAATTCCGCTTGTTCGAGCGATCCCCCCGAACCCACTGCTACCCAATAACGGTCCGAAGGATAGTCTTGGCCCGGGTCAGAAACCCATCCCGGAAGATTTTGCTCTATTTTAGGTGCCGTACTACAAGCTGTCAGGCCAACTGAGATAACCCCGAACAACGAAACCCATAGAGCCAAATGAACTGCGGATAAAGATTTCATGGCGGAAATGGTCTCCTAGCTTTCTGAAACTAAGCAAGAGTTTGCAGACAAAAAAAAACCATGTAAATTAAGAAGTCCCGACCCACGGTAAGGGGCATTAGCTCAGTTGGTAGAGCGTTTCCATGGCATGGAAAAGGTCAACGGTTCGACTCCGTTATGCTCCACCATAAGTCAAGCTGGTCGAACCTTCGACCGGCAAAATAAAACGGGAGTTGGCATAAACCAACTCCCTTTTTATTTTAGAGCGTCCTAATCCGTAGTGAATCTCCACCCTTTCCGGAAAAATCTCAATCCTCTCCACTAAGCTCGAAACAATCTTCTGCTTCTTCGCGGTCGTGAGTCCGCTTGCCTTCATATCCTTCAAAACTTCTAAGAGCTTCTGGTAGCTGATTGCATCGGTAGGGATTTCTTTTTCCAACTCAGCGTCTTTGAGTTTCAGAATCTTCTCATCCAGCTCACGCCTATCAATTTCAAGCTTTTCCATTTGCTTATAAATCGGTGCCGCCGAGACTTCCTTGGGAAGTTCGGCAAGCCTAAGCGTCAGCGCCTCAATCTGTGAATTGATTGAGTAGGTTTTGTTCCTCAGTCGCTCGATCTCATGAGTAAAAGATATTTGTTCTTTCTTCTTCATGACGGCTGTTAGTAGCTCATTAGAGAGATTACCGCTCAGAAGATTTTCAATTTCACCCCAAACCAATTCTTCGGCCTTTAGTCCTGGGACCCGATGTGGGTCACAGTTGTAAATCTTATCTGCCAGACCGCTTTGAATTTTTGTCCTTCTCCCGTGTTCATAATAAGGGTGCTTCTTATTTCTTCCATGAGCAGACTTGCCACCCATTTTCTCCCCACAGGTTCCGCAATACATGACTTCGGAAAGAAAATATGGATAGCGTTGGATAGATTCAGGCTTCTTGGCGCAATGATTTTTTGTGAGCCTCTCTTGGACACGATTAAATGTAACTTCATCCACGATTGGTGACCAGACGGCCTTGGCCTCCTTCTTTCCTGCCTTGGTGCTAAAAACTTTTACTCCTATGTAGCTTTTATTGGTGAGCATGGTGTGAAGAGTATCGGCCTTGAAGTATCCATTTCTAACCCAAGAGCTGCCGATCATTTTCTTTCTCAGGGAAAACCCGTTTTCATTAAGCCACAAGCACGCAGACGACAGTGTCCCTTGATCGAGGA
>JAIXVT010000119.1 GCA_027482725.1 Pseudomonadota bacterium
GGTAAGTCTCTATTTTTCCGCCAAACTCGACAACTTCATCCGCTAAATATGCCGAAATTTCCTCTAAAACGATTCGATCCTGCCTAATGCGAATCGCACCCTCAATATCCTCAAACGGAGTTTGTAGGAACCGCAACAATAAGCGGGCATTCAGAAATTCCAGATCTGCATTAAACAGGGGGCGTGAAAATGTTCCAGTAAGGTTGGCATTGATCTCGGCAGGCCCACTCAAGCTATCAATCGAAGACGTAAAAAACTCCGCCAGGGACAGATCCAATACTCCACTGGCATTCACATTCAGGTTACCTCGATCCCCCGTACCTGAAATTTTTATTCTTTGCTTTCCCGACTCGAGATAAAATTCGGGAATTTTAAAATACCCCAGCTGAATGGGAAGCTTTAAGGGTCTGTCCATACCCAGCTTTACATTGGCCTTTTTTAAGACGAACTCATTGATTTCAAGGGTTCCATCGAAAAGTTCGGGTGACTTACTTAAAAAACTAAATCCCATTTTACCTTGGAGAGAGGACTTAAATTCCGGGTCATCTAAAAGCTTGGGATTAAACACCATCAGCAGAGGAGAAAGATCAAATTTTTTAAACTCGGCGCTCAATTCTGACGGCTGATTGGGCACCCATGCGTGTCGGTAACTGCCCACCAGCTGATCACCAAACACCCGAACTTGGGTACGGGCTATTTTCTCGCCGGATTCAAATTTAACCTGGGTGTCCTCCAAACTCTCTCCGCGCAATGACGTTTCCGAAAACCGTAGCTCCGATTGGGTCACCAATGCGCCCGAAATCCCGGTTCCCGTACTCTTAATCGCAACATTTGCTCTTCCCGGAATTTCGAGACGATTATAGAAATCAAAATCTTTAAGTGAAAAATTTTCCGTCCTAAAATCCCATGACATCCTGTTTTTGATCGTATCGAACTCGATTCCGCCTAAAATTCGTCCCAAATTTTTAGTGAGGTCTAAATGCTTGAGGTAATAGGAACCCGCGCCTAAACCTCCATCAAATCGAATAGATTTTGCTCGCTCTCCCATCCATGTCCAATCCCGACCCTCGACTTGTGCGGCAACCGACATCTTTTCAGTATCTGTTTTACCTGAAACAAGGACTCTTCCGGACAGATCACCATTTAAGGACCTCGGTAACCACGAAATATTCTCCGTAAGACGAGCTAGCATCTCCAAAAGATCTGAGACTCTCCCGGATCGTATCACGATCGGTAGATTCAAATCGCCGGCTTCAAGATCAATATCCCCAGAAGATAAGCCATAAACGGTGTCTTTATACTCGGCTTGAATTTCTTGAAACCATAGGCGCGAGGAGTCAAGGTCTAAACCAATGTCTCCTTTCAACATCCCAAATTTTAGGTCCAAATATTCAGCGTCAGCAAGGTCCGCACCAAAGGTTAAATGGACGTCCTCTGCCTTGCCTTTCACTCCAACTTTTAACCGACCGATTCCCCGAATAGGACTTCCGGCTATTGTATCTATGGACCTGAGATTTACGGGTCCCTCTGCATCAAACTGCAAACCCCGCTTTTGGGTAATCTCTCCACTCAAGGTAAGATCAATTTCAGGAAGCGAAATTTTCGTACCCGTTAAATCCACTCCGGCCTGACCCAGCCTCGGTGATCCATGCACCCGGATAGGATGAATAGGCTTTAAAATCTGGCGTGGTAAAGAGGGGTCTTCCCATGACTCAGTAGTCAATGCAAACTGATCAACCTTGAGATCCAGATCAATCTCAGAACCGTTTTTCAACCCTTGAGGCGCATTGACACGAACTTCGCCCGATACTTTTCCCTCTAGAGGCGCCATCGATCTTGGCACAAGTCCACCAAGCCATTTGAATGTTGCAGAATTTAATTCAATATTTGCATCAATAAAGGACAAATCAAAAGGCAGCTTTTCACTGGTTAACTTGATTTGTCCGGTTTTGCGCGAATCGGACTTAGCCTCAGCTTCAACCCTAAGCTGAGTCAAACTCTTTGATCGAAAATCGATTTTAGACGTGATTTGCAACCGATCCACGTTCTGCTGCTCCCACTGCAGCCCCAAACCCTCTACCTCGGCTACACCTTCAAAAGAATCGGGGATTTGATTCAGATCACCAGAAGCCTCTAACTTGATGTACAAGGAGCCGTCTGCGTTGTTGGGTGCCCAAGAATACTTTTCAATCCACGGGCGCAGGTGACCTCTCACCTCGGCTTTAGCTCGAGTGGGCAACGGCGCGCCTTGCTTTAATGCGTTCCCCGTAATTTCTGCATCCCACAAAAAATCCGTCTGATTTACGCCAAATCGCAACCCAGCTACCCGGGTAACCTCTGGATTAAACTCGATGCGTCCTTGAAACTGAGTCACTTCATTGAAGGGTATGTTTTTATGCCGTTCACCCAAATCAAAAACTAACCGGGGCATCAGCCCTTCCGCGACAAATCCGGACCTCTTAGAGTCGCTTTCTTTTCTGATTTCGAAATGATCGATAGTGGATGTGAGCGCAATCTGGGGAGATTGTGCAAAAACAGCGACTTCAGAATTTTTGAATTCCACACCCCTTAAACGGACCGAAAACAAATCGGACCACCGGAGTTGAATAGAATTTTTCTTGTGGGGCTCCGGATCGGATTTAAAAAAATCAGGGAGTAACTCGACTCTGACCTTTCCTCCCTCTATCGAAACATTTTCTATTTCCAACGATCTTGAAATCATCTGAAACGGTCTAAAGACAAGCGTGAGTGCATCACATTCAATAACCGCATGAATCGGCATTTTTAGGGCGTTTTGTGGCTGAATTTGCACTCTGGGCTGCACCAAACCGATCCCAGGTGGAAAATACTGAATCTTTATCGATTCAAAATCCCCCACCAATCCCAAATTCAACAACGACTCCGGTCGCAAGACTTTTTTTACCATCTGAGCAAAGCGTTCACTTTGGAGAAAAGCAACCCCTCCGGCTGCAAAAACCAAAATGAGACCCGATAAAAGATGAAAAAGAATTTTAATCCTTTGGCGCCGATTCATCGCCCTCGCCTCAACCAATATTCCAATGATCGGTACATCGCATCCTGATCCCGAACCCGACAAAGCACATTAAAACCTTTATCCTCTTGGCCTGTGCGCATCTAAGCGACACCCAAAAGGTACTGCATTTCCAAGCGTTGAAAGAGCAAGAGCACGTCAGATTTATTTTCGGTCGGTTGTTCAAACCATCGGATCAGATCCAAATCACGACCAGATCGGAATAGGGCTTCACCCTTCAACACCCACCAAGACACCCGTGCGGGATGATTCGGAAATCTTTTTACCCTGTCGTCCACAGCGCTCACAATACGCTCATAATCCTCTATAAAAAACCAGTTCACGACCAAATCGGTAAAAACATCAGGGTTATCCTCCTCGTTAAGCACCAGTCCTTCAGGCACAAGCGGACTGTCGGCAAAGGCAAGGTGGAGATCTCGGTAAAGGTCCCGAGATACGTTCTCGGGACTCGATCCCGTAGGATACCGGGGCAAAAGTATTTCAATATCAGGAACGGGAACATCTCCAAGGTCCTCAGAAATTTCCCATAATTCACGCAACACTTGGGTAGCCCGCTCGTGCCCGGGATGACGACGCAACACTCCGTAAAGCTCAAGCCTTGCCTCCACATAGAGACCTTCATCTTTTAAAATTAAAGCGCGATCTATGGCTTCGTCCGGGGTTTTCCCTGACGGCCCTTTTTCGGTCTTTTGACTCACACTTTTAGTTTAACGAATTCCCTATTTTTGAGCGTTTTTTTCCGCAAAAAAC
>JAIXVT010000283.1 GCA_027482725.1 Pseudomonadota bacterium
CATTCCCGCCAAACCTCATGAAGACTGGAAACGCAGCGAAGGCAAATACCGGTCTTGGTCGGAAATTCAGAAACTCATTGATATCATCGCTCGGTCATCCGAACCCTTGGAGCTTAGCCGTGAGAAAAAGTTCCTCTATGCGTTGCTGATGGGAATGGGAATAAGCGAATATCGGCGTCTAGAAAAAAAAACCCTCTATCTCTTTGATCTGAACCCCAGTACAGAACTGGATACGTTTTACCAAGTCCTTGGGATCGCCACCGGAAAACCCCTAAAAACAGAGCAAGAACTCCAAGCCTGGATGGCCTCTAAATCCGTGTTTAAACCTACGGAAAACAACCCAAAGCTGAGGAAAAAACAACTCAATACCTTAAAACAGATCTACGGTCCCGAAAAGTCGAACGGAGTCTTTTTCAACGGTAACACATTCACGATTCATCTCAATTTTGAAAAGCCCGTATCTGATAATGACCGCCAACTCTTAAAAGAGGTGATTGAAAAAAAATGGTCCGGCCACGGCTTCAAAAGCACACTCAACATCAGCGACGCCAAGAGTTCCGGAGTTTTTCAGCTGTTTTTTTCATTACTTCCCGGCAGATCTTACGTAGTCCAAAGCGAAAATAAAATTCAACTTCATTCTTACGATGATCTGCATACGATTAAACACGAATTCGGACATGTTCTTGGGCTACCTGACCGATATTTTGAGACATTCAACGAAGAAATCTGCGGCTACCAAAGCTACTCAAGGACAAATGACTTGATGAGCAATCATCTCGGTGATGCTGATCCCACTCCCCAAGATTTTCAAATGTTGAAGCAGCTCTACAGCTCTCCTGAGCCACCTTTGTTTCCGGGGGAATCGTGAGTCGATTTACACGCACGCTGGCATGGAACATATGGGCGGTGGTGGCAACCCTCGTTGTCGGTTGCGGGAAATCCGATAATACGGTGACCACACCCAAAGGTAACGGTACGGGGTCGGATAACCCGGCAGCAGACACCGCGCTCCAGACCACACCCCAAAAATCCCAATCTCAGTTTCAAAACTATATTGACCTTTTTGAACACCCCAAGGCATCTGCATGCGATAAAGAAAACGCCTCGGATAAGGTCGACCTGCTCTTGTGGTTAGAAAAAGAAATTGAGAAGAAAAAAAACCAACCGCTCCGATTGCCATCCGAAGGATCAAAAATCACGGCGACAAAGATCCCATTTCGAGAGGGTTTTTATTTTATCCATCTTGATCAGCGGACTCAATCTCACCAATGGGACACGATCATCTTACCCAACTGGAACCAGCTCCTTGAACTCCAAAAATCGTATGGTCAAGACAAAGACCCCATCCATTTGGTGAAGCTGATTTCCGGGATACAATCTCGTTTTTTTGATGATTACCGACGAATTGTCGGGGGCGATCTGGTGATGAAAGTTAAAGCCACCGAACTCACGGACTACTCTGATCTTTTTAGGAGCCTGGCTCGGGGTGTTGCCCTGACGAGCGATCAAAAAAAATGGATCCGCGCACGCAACCACCTCTCCGATCCCGATACCGATCCGGCACAACTTGTGGACCAAATCACGACTATCCATGAAACCTACGGGTTCAAAAAGCTTGGGTTTGTTATCAAAAAAAGTAACACCGAGGCGGTCATCCGATTCTACGCACCCCTGATCTCTGATCAAGAAATCCAAATTTTAAACAACCATGTTGCTCGATTTTGGACGAAACCTGGGGTTTTTGAGCTCTCTTTCGAAAGAAGCATTGTGTCTCCTTATGTCCGCCCAAACTTTGTTCGGGGCAGTGGTGGCCGTGCCCACGCCAACACGGCCACTGGCGAAATCGTGGTCTACAATGGTGACGACATCGCGACTCTCCGCCACGAAATCGGCCATATCTTGGGTTTTGGTGAACGCTACGTGACCGAGTTTAATCCCGACACCTGCACCTACACGCAACACTCCCGCACGAGTGAAATCATGAGCAATCATACGGGGAATGCTCCGGTGTCTGATGCGGATTTTGATACACTCCGTTCCGAATACCTCAACACACCTTGAGACGACACACGATCTATTCAAAAATTTTACCGGGATTGAGTAAACCCTTGGGATCAAACACCTGCTTCATCGCTTTCATCAGCGCTATTTCATCGGGGGTGCGAGTGTACTTGAGCAGATGCCGTTTGTTGAGTCCAATCCCGTGTTCGGCGGATACGCTCCCCTGACACTCCTGCACATACGAAAACAAATCATGATCCATCTCCGCACACCGCGCCCGGAACGCCTCTACCGACATCGACTCCGGCTTCATTACGTTGACGTGCAAGTTGCCGTCCCCGATGTGTCCAAAAACATAGGGCGTAAACCCCGCATAATCCCGGGGGATTCGTGTTGCCCATTCTGACATAAAGGCTTCGAGGCGGCTGATCGGTAGCGATAAATCATGTTTATGTAAAATTCCCATTCCCGATAAGGTTTCCGCGACTCCTTCGCGCAGCTCCCACAACTGACGCGCTTCGGCAGGGGATTGTGCCATCACACCATCAACAACGCCGGGTGCGGACAGCCACGATTCCAGAATCTCATCCGTGTAAGGACGCTCGACTTCGATCAGAACACCGTATTCGGCCGCAGGCGATAACGGCACTTGGAGCCCCCGCACTTCACGGATGACGTTCAAACAGTCGCGCGACATCAACTCAAATGCCTGTAACGCTTGTCCCGACTGCCGTACCCGCTCAAACAACTTAAATACGTGCGGTAAATCCAAAACTCCAAGCAACATCACATCGGATTCCGGCGGCAAGGGTTCAAGCTTCAACACCGCCTCGGTGATCACACCCAAAATTCCTTCGCTCCCGATAAAGAGGTGCCGCAAATCAATGCCAGTATTGTTTTTTTCGAGCGCGCCGTTCAGCTCCAAGATCCGGCCGTCCATCAGAACCACGGTCAAACCCAAAACCCAGTTGCGCGTTAATCCGTAACGGATCACGCGCACCCCACCCGCATTCGTGGCAATGTTCCCACCGACGGTCGAAGACCCTTTGGATGCAAAATCGACGGGCCAAAGAAGCCCCTGCGGTTTGGCCGCAATATGAACAGCTTCGGTGATCGCACCGGCTTGAACCCGCACGGTACGTTCCAAAACGTTAACCGGGCCAATATCGCGCATTCGATCTAAAGATAAAACGATCTCTTTCCGCGCAGCAATCGCCCCGCCAGCCAACCCTGTGCGCCCACCAGATGGGACCACCGCGATGTCGCGATCAAAACACCATTTTAAGAAGTGAGAAACCTCTAGGGTCGTGCGCGGGAACACTACCGCTAACGGATCTGGCGTATATACGCGTGTCCAATCGCGGCCGAAATGCTCAAGCTCCGCCGCGTCAACGCTGATAAATTCGGGATAAAACAGATCACGCAGTTCATTTAACCAATCCCGTTGATCGATATATTTTTGCAGATGTGCAGGTACAGGCATAAGACCACTTGAGTGTTGAGGCTTGGACATGAGGCATGTTTCCTTGATGTCTAATCTTCGCAAAATTTTTTATGCTCACAACATGCTTATTTTGCCGTTTGCCGTTTTGATCGGATTATTTGTGGGATTCAGACTGCCGCTCCTGAAATCCGCGTTGATTGCGCTTATTTCTTCAATGATCAGCATTTACTACCTGTCGTCAGATGGCACCGCTTTCCTGAACACAACCCAAGAGGCTTTACTTAAAGGGGCCGTTTTTATCACCGAAATCGGTGGCATCCTTTGGGGCGCGTTCTTTTTTATGGAAGCCGCAGAGCATTCGGGAGTTTTGGCCTCAATCAGCACCACCCTCAAACGCCTGATCTCTAACCGCATTGCCCTGGGGCTTGGAATTAGCTTTGGATTAAACCTTCTCATCGAAGGCTCAAGTGGATTTGGTACTCCGGTACTGATCACAGCTCCGCTACTCGCGTCACTGGGATTTCCGCCTCTTTTGGCCGCAATATTACCGTTTATCAACTGCGTGGTCGGTATTCCATTTGGGGCATTGGGCACGCCGTTACGATTGGGATTTCCGTCCGATACGTTTGCAGTGGATTACATTACCCTTGCCGAAAAAACCTACGCAGCATTGGAACCTTTTTGCTACCTCACGCCTTTGGTTTCAGTACTCTTGATCAAACGCTACGATCCTGAAAGCAAATCCATCCCACTCACCAAGAACATTTGGGCTTACGCGCTGGGACTTGGAGCGGCGTATCGTTTTGGGTCAACGCTACTTTTGGATCACGGTCCTGATTTTGTATCCGCTCTAGGAGGATTTTTTGCATTGGTTGCATCTTTAGTCCTAGGGATTCTTTTGTTTCCAAGCCCCAAAGATCATTCTCGCCCTCAGTTCCACGGCATCTTTGTTTACGGGCTACTCCTTGGGTGCCTATTTTTGGGAAAGCTCATCTTAGGGGATCAGCGGTTTACCGGTTTTCCGATCCGCCAATTTAATCCGGGAATCGTATTTTTTATTTTTGGTATTTTGATTTCGATTCGGTCCGTGAAAAAAAATTTCAAGCAATCCACACTCCGGGGAATGCGGACGCTTGGCGTCCTGACGTGCCTAAGCCTTATTGTCCAAATGACCCGAGCATCGGGATTAGTGGAATCAAGTCTAGGAACGCTACCCGGCATCTTACGCACCGATTTACTTGGAGTTTTGAGCTGGGCACTCTGCGCCCTTTGCGGAACCTCCACGATCAGCAACCTGCTCCTCTCACGTGGATTTTTGGAAACATCATTTCCCGTCATTGCAGCCGGAGGAGCGCTTGGGGTCATGATGGCTTTTCAAACGATTACGGGAGTAAAAGCCATTCTTAAGGATCGCTTTCAAGAGCTGGATCTTCTCAAGAAAATTGCCCCGCTCAGTGTGGGTTTTCTCTTGGTGCTCATCGCTTGGATTCAAATAAAAACCGCCCTCGGGTGACGTTCCCGAGAGCGGCATGAATACTTTAGACTTGACCCAACCCGTTACTGGAAGCAGCGAGCATCGGTCCGTGCGATGCGATTAGCCTCTTGAACAGATGGGGTGTTGGCGATAATTCTTCCCGCGCGATCCACGACTCGGAAGAAACTCTGGCCACGTCCATTCCCCCCCGGCATAACCGAACAGAAAGTTTGGTTCGGTGCAGGAAATCCCCCGCCTGAACCGGGGAACGGCTGACCTGGAAAAGGTTGACCTGGGCGAGGCTGACCCGGGAAACCTGGACCACGTCCAGGCACAGGATTTCCGCCGGGCATATTATTGATCACGCCATTACACATGCCTTGCATTTGAGCCTGTTGCGCCACCCTTAATGCTTCGGCGTATTGAACCGTGTTCCCGAGCACGCGGCCGTAACCGTCTTTAACCATGTAGACCTGAAACCCGCGTTGATCCATATAGCCGTTGATCACACAAGGACCAAGACCCGGATACTGAGGGGGATACGGAGTCGGCGGCACTGGAGGTACTGGGGGTTGTGGAGGAAGGGGAGGCTGCGGGTAACCCCCACCACCGCCGGGGAACCCTCCGCCGCCACCGGGGATTTGTCCACCATTACACGTTCTCCACTGGAGCTGGTACACCACTTGGCTAGAATAGTCAGCGCTATCGATAGCCATGAGTGTTTGCTCATTGAAAGCGTTGGTCTGCACCGCGATGGATGCATTGGTGCGAAGATTTACACTCTCCCCACAAGCCGACCAGACGTTTGCAGTCGCCATCAGGGAATTCGATAATGTGAAGTTTCCATCTTGTAAGCCAATAAAGTTCCGTCGAAACCCAGGTCCGTTTTGTCCTGCAAAAAAGTATTCGACTTCAAAACTAGACGACGCGTTTACCGGCAACCGCTGATAACCCCGATAATCGATCTTGATGACCGATACGGAATATCCTTGAGGCACCTGGACCGGGATGGCGATGTTACACGCTTTTCGGTCTACGGTACGCCCCGTGATTCCCCCTGCCTCGGCCTGAAAGTTATCAAATAAGATACTCAAACTTTGAGCATCAGGACTTAATTGGGCCGATACCGACCCATTGGGACACCCAGACCCACCATAAGACGGTTGTCCTAAGGACACCTGATGGGATGGGAATTGAGCGAGCGCAACGCTCGATAACCCTGAAGACAAAAGAAGCGCCCCGAAAACGGAGCCTCCATATTTTTTTAAGGATGATGGCATTTTTTTTTCTCTCTCTCTTTGCGGAACAGACCGCTGGTTTTCGCTGTGCGAGTGTTATGCCAACACGCTGATTTTGGTCAATTCTTTTAATTTACTAAGAATTTCATCGAGATAACGCGCCGCACTTACCGATAGCGCTATCCGCGCACAAAAAAAAAGGTGCAAAATGCCCCAAAATCCGAGGACTTTTGGAACCCTTTTGCACCTTGCAGCGCATAAACATCGGCGCAGCAAAACACGATGACATCACTGCGAAAGAGTGGAAATCAATGAGGTCGAGGATAGCGCGATTAAGACAAAGCGGTCGATTCTTGCTCGGGCACGGGAGCAGATCCCCCACCCGTTGTCGTCTGGTGTCCTTCGATCACAAAGTGGAGACGATCGTCTTTCAACACCACGCGCACCGATCCGCCTTGCTCTAAGCGCCCAAATAAAATTTCTTCAGACAACGGACGCTTCACTTCGTCTTGGATCACACGCGCCAAAGGACGCGCACCCATTTTCCGGTCGTAGCCTTTTTTAGCCAACCATTCGCGGGCAGCCGTGTCGATTTCAATATCAACATTTTTGGCCAACAAAAGGTGCTCGAGCTCAATGATCTGTTTGCTGACCACCTGATCCATTGTGCGCAGATCAAGAGGATTAAACGTCACAATGCTATCCAAACGGTTTCTGAACTCTGGAGTGAACACACGCTCAAGCTCTTTGGACGCTGCGCTCGATACCCCTTCGTCTAAAATCCCTAACGGACGACGTTCCATTTCTCGCGACCCCACGTTAGACGTCAGGATCAAAACAACGTTCCTGAAATCCGCTTTTTTCCCGGTATTATCGGTCAAAAATCCGTGATCCATCACTTGCAACAAGATATTCCAAATCGACGAATGCGCTTTTTCGATTTCGTCCAACAACACCACTGCGTGTGGATTCTTGATGACAGCGTCGGTCAATAATCCGGCCTGTTCGTACCCCACATAACCCGGAGGCGCTCCGATCAAACGCGAAACGGTGTGCATCTCCATATACTCGGACATATCAAACCGCAAAAACGTCACCCCTAAACTCTGAGCCAACTGTTTAGAAAGTTCGGTTTTCCCCACTCCCGTAGGCCCTGCAAACAAAAACGAACCGATAGGCTTTTCCCCGGACCGCAAACCCGAACGCGCCAGTCGAATCGCCGCTACCACTTTATCTACGGCGTGGTCCTGACCAAACAGGGCAAGCTTTAAATGCCGATCCAGCCCTTGTAAGCGGTCTTTTTGGTGAGTGGTTACCGTTTTAGCCGGGATACGCGCCATTTGAGCGACCATCTCCTCGATATCGTTTTCGGTCACCGCGATGGGACGCGCCACATCCGCAGGAGTCTTTAGGCGGAGCTTTGCACCGACTTCATCGATCACATCGATGGCCTTGTCCGGTAAAAAACGGTCCGTCAGGTGCTTCACGGAGAGATCTACAGCTGTTTTTAAACTTTCGGGAGAATACGCGACGCCGTGATGGCTTTCAAACTGGACTTTAAGTCCAGACAAAATTTGCAGCGTTTCATCAATCGTCGGTTCGGGCACATCAATCTTCTGAAACCGTCGCGACAACGCCTGGTCTTTAGAGAACACACTACGGTACTCGGCAAATGTCGTAGACCCAAACACACGCACTTCTCCCCGCGCTAGCATCGGTTTCAACAAGTTAGCCGCATCCATTGTCCCACCATTGACCGCGCCCGCACCAACCATGGTGTGGATTTCATCAATGAACAACACCGGAAATTTTCCGCGCTGATGTTTGGCCTCGAGCGATTGAATAATTTTTTTCAATCGCTGCTCGAAATCCCCACGGAATTTGGTTCCCGCCAACAAAGAACCTAAATCTAACGAATAAATGATCGCGTCCTTGAGGGGCTCCGGGATGTCGCCACTTACCACCCGTTGGGCCAAACCCTCGGCGATTGCCGTTTTGCCCACTCCGGCTTCTCCCACCAAAAGCGGATTGTTTTTGCGACGGCGACAAAGCGTTTGAATCACACGGTCAAGTTCGGCTTTACGTCCGACCAAGGGATCGAGTTTTCCCAAGCGCGCTTGCTCATTAAAATTTATGGTGAATTGCGCCAAAGGATCTTGCGGTGTAGAGCGCGCATCACGCCGTCCTTCGCCGCCCCGTTCCGATTCGCCCTCTTGGGGCTCATCTTTTTCGGTAGATCCATGGGACAGAAACGAAACGACGTCCAAACGCTCCACACCTTGTTGATTCAGCAGATAAAGGGACCAAGAGTCTTTTGCCTGAAAAATTGCGACAAGTAAATCCACCGGCTGGATTTCACTTTTTCCCGAAGATTGGACATGGAACAACGCACGTTGCACTAAACGCTGGACCCCAAGGGTAGCTACCGGGGATTCGGTGTCACCGTTTTCACCCGGAGTAGACTCTGGGATTTCTTTTTTGATGTAGGCCTTAAGATCGTCTCGGAGTTTATCGACACGCCCCCCGCAGCCTTCAACGGTTTGCTGAACTTCGGCTTCATCCAAAAGCGCGATCAAGACGTGCTCGACCGTAAAAAATTCATGACGATGCTCTAATGCAGACTGGAGTGCGCGGTTGAGTACGGCTTCGGATTTTGGATTTAACATAAAGGCCGATTCCCACTTTCTGCAAAATAAGATGGTCGATAAATCTGAACTGTCAATTCAGAGAGGTTTTTTCAGTATAAATAGGCTTAAATCATGACTTAAATGAACTCGATTAAGAACCTTGCTCGACGGTAAGTCGGAGCGGATGCCCCTGCGCGCGGGCCTTTTGGATCACCTTTAATGCTTTTGATTCAGCGATTTCGCGTGAATAGCTTCCTGCAATCGCTCTCCCCTGTTCGTGAATTTTTAACATCAGGGCCATGGCGTGTTCGTGCGGGTGCTGAAAATCATTTTTAAGAACATCGACGACAAACTCCATTGTGGTGTAGTCGTCGTTGTGCATCACCACATTAAACTTGGGCGGTGTGGTTACCGTAGATTTTGCGGGTGCAATAACGGGCGACGATTCCCCCATGATCCCCTCCTAGGCTGTGATCGCATCTAAAGCCACCGTGATCGCAAGCACGGTCGAATTCTTCACGGCGTCCGATCCCGGCTCGTAAACTCCATCATCCCATTTGAGGGGATTACCATCCAATACGACGATTGCTCCAGCGCGTACATTGCGGAGCGAAGCGATCACAAACAATGTGGAAATTTCCATCTCTACAGCCAATACTCCGGCACGGGAATAAAGCTTCAAATCATCATCGATCAAGCCCGGATAAAATAAATCCGAGGTGAGCACGATGCCGCGATCCGTGGACGAGAAACCGCCCCGTTTTTTCGCTGCATCGAACAACAGATCGCACAAGGCGTGGTCGGCTACAGCGGGGTATTCCGCAGGGATCATGGACCGAGACACCCCGTCACGACGAACGGCTGCGGTGGCAATCACGGCACCGGCAACAGCGGTGTTTTTTTGTAACCCACCAGCGGTGCCTACGCGGATGACTTGTTTTACGCCCAAATCAAAGAGCTCTTGAAACGCAATCGCTGCACCCGCCGACCCCACGCCGTGGGACAATACACCAACGGTCTTGCCGTTATATTTCCCGGCGTAAGAATGATACTCGCGGTTTTTTGCTAAAGGCCGCGCATCCGTAAGCTGGCTTGCAATTTTTTCTGCTCGCGCCGGATCACCACAGACAATCACACGCTCAGGCATTTGACCGGGTTCAAGTTTGAGATGGGGTTTCAACACATTTTTTTCTTGGGCGCTCATGGCCAAAGTATAGGGAGATAAGTGCGGATCGTCTATGGGGGATGGATCATGCATGCGATCAATAATTGTGGTTGAGTGAGCGACATGGGCGCCCATCAGGATTTAAAAATTAAAATTCAAAAAGCCTAACGGGTATATCGCTATGTTCTTCCAGCGCCCCATCCTCCAAAGATCACTCCAAGCCTAAGACAGCCGTGCTGCGCACGGAACTCGTTTTGAGATTCCTCATGGTGTAACGAATCTTGTACCCAGTTTTTATGTCTCACCCCGCGCTCCGGGGATTTTTTAGTCGCGCGGATGCAAGAATTTAAAAATATGAAGCACGATTGGGGTTCATCGGAATGGAGAGAATAGGGGCTGACGCTATTCAAAGTTTTTGCGCAAACAGGGGAAACGCATCAAAACTTGTTGAGCAAGAGAGATTTGTCTTTTAATCTCGGGTACTTA
>JAIXVT010000328.1 GCA_027482725.1 Pseudomonadota bacterium
ATATACCCCAGGAAGCTGAATCTTTACACCGTCGCAATGAGAGACATAGCTTCCAGAAACTTTTTTTAGTACTCGAAACCGAACCCCAGGCCCATCCGCTTCAACTTCCGAACAACAATAATCTGCACCAAAATCACGGCTTCTTGCATAAGTGATCACAGGCTGTAGTGACGACCGAACCACGTCTTGAACGGCTGAGGTTTCATTACAGGCAATCACCTTCCCCGGAGAACGCACTCTTTGCATTAATCCTAAAAATGCACGTTTTACGGCATCAAAGTCTGGATAAATATCGGCGTGATCATACTCTACCGAAGTCAGAATGACATCATTCGGAAGATAATGATTAAATTTGGGTACCTTATCCCAAAATGCCGTATCGTATTCGTCTCCCTCTAAAACAAAGAACTTCCCGTGCTCTTCCACATGAAAACTGTGGGGCAGGTCTTGGGATACTCCGCCAATAAAATAAGAAGGATTAGCCCCGAGCACATGCAACGCATGCGCAAGCAAGCTTGATGTCGTCGTTTTTCCATGAGTGCCGGAAACGACTATATTCTGGGTTTCAGGCAAGAGATGGTTTTCCATGTACTCGGGAAGAGAAACATAACTCCAGCCCCTGTCTATCACTGCTTGCATTTCTACATTGGACTTGGAAATCACATTGCCGACCACCACAAGATCGGGCTTCCCTTGGATGAGGTCTAAGTTTTCGGATCGATAGGGACTAAACAATTCGACCCCAAATTGGGAGAGCACATCACTCATTGGTGGATATACGTTCTGGTCACTTCCCGTGACTCGGACCCCTTGGCGCTTTAACAATGCTGCAAATGCCCCCATTAAAGTGCCGCAAACCCCTAGAATATGAACGTGCTTAAATGATGTTCTCACCCTCTCAATGTAGCTGAGAATAAAGGACGAGATAAAGCCCTAAGATGACCAAGAAGCGCAAAATGGAGGATGTCCAGCTTTAGCGGATACCCACGACAAAAGCGATCCAGGAATGGGCGTTATCCCCGGATTCTGCGCGGAGGTATTCACCCGTCCCCTCTCCGTCCGAATCGTTTGCCTCCCAATACACGACAACGTCAGAGAACCCAACATCACGCATGGCATCTCTCAGTTCAGGTATGGTCCACACCCGCCAATCATAAACAAACTGATCGCGAAGCATCCCATAAGTCTCTGTTTTAAAGTGAATGGCATAAACCCCATGGTGATTTATCGGATCAAACTTTTTTTGATCCCAATAGTAGGTAAACTTACCCAAGCCTTTCACCCGGTAGGTTCTCTGCTCCCGAGCGGTTTCGATAAAACTTGGACCGCCGGCAAGTTCAAGAGCAAAAATACCCTGAGCGTTCAGCGATTTTTTTGCAGAGTCAAAATACTTTTTGAGGGTTTTGCGGTCTTTAAAAACATTAAACGAAAAATTTCCCGCCGCAATCACATCAAAATGATCACGTGACGGATGTAAGACGTCCTGCTGGCGGACCGTTAAACGCCTTTTAACCGCAGCACTCAGTTTGGGGATATGGTTCTTTTTGGCGTAAGCCAAGGGTTCTGGATCTAAATCCAATCCCACGGCTGTGCGCTCGGGATGAGACTTTACCCAATGCTGGGAAATCAAATAGGTCCCGCAAAAATCTTCGCGAAGCGAAAGCGCAGGCCGCCCACGGAGTTCACGAAACATCCGATCATAGATGGCAACATTTTCCTCGGGGGATTGAACGGAATTTTCATAATGACCGTATTTATCAAAATCTTTTTTTTTCATGATGATTTTACTTTAATGGAAAGGGTAAGAATAAATTCCGCAACAGGATCAGACTCCAGTTGAGGGACATAAGCCTTAACAATCACGGGACACTCTACGCGCTCATGGGACTCAACGGCTCGAGCCACAAGGTCCCGAATTTTTTCGCCGTCCGAGCAAACAAACTCAGTGGGCCCCATAGCGCGCTTTAAAAACTTAGCTTGGAAATCCTTGAAAATAAGGCTTCCCTTACCTTTAGATTTTGGGATTTCGTCTAAAAGTCGCTGAGCAAGGATACCCCCCGCTGCATCGGCGCCCATGCAGAGGGTTCCGAAATACATGGAACCTAAATGATTTAAATTTCGTCTTTGGTACGGAAATCTTATGGTCACGGAGTTTTTCTCCAACGCCACGATTTGAGGACCTGCATGAAATAAATGAGGAACTTTTGTAAACGCAAAGGCCTTCAAATAAAAGTTTTCTTTAAAGTACTTGAACATTAAAAGAACATTCCCACGGATAATTCGAGTTGTGAAGTCGATCGGGAGGACTTTGCCATCTCGGCGCGAAGTTCGAATCTACCTTGAATTCCATAGGCTATTCCCATTTTGACTAACGCAACGAGGTCCCGACTTTCGGCATGGGTATAACCCCAAAAGCCCAAGGGGCACGTAAACGAGACCAATTTCCCACTCGGGTACAACGGCCGCAAAATTCACACCGTAGTCTCGTAAAGGATCATTTTTTTTCGATCGATCCTTACAAAGGTGTGCCCAAACATCGAAGCGGGGTTACCGGGGTAAGCGCTAGAGTAAACGTATACAATCCCCTTTCCTTCAACCCCTTTAAGCAAAAGATCCATGTCAGGACAAGACTTTAGATCCGAAGGCCTTAAAAATCCCCAATTCAAAAAAACGCGGGTTCTCGCTGGGAATCCGCACCGAAAAGACTCAGAGTGTATTTGGTCCAAAATGGCTACAAGTTCGCGAAACACCCCACCCGGGTCCCGAGCATCCTGCCCGGTTTGGATGGGCACTTACAAAAAAATCGGACGGATAGGGAAGATCGCTGATCCCATCCTGATCAAAATCATGAAGCAAGCCTTGCCACGCACGCCAATGATCAAGGAGGTTTCTCACCTGATCGGCAAAGTTTCCTGACGTGGCGAAAGCTGACCATAAAAAAAGGGGACTCAGAACCTGAGCCCCCCAAAAACAACGGGAGAAAAATTTAAGAGCGATCACCAACACAAGTTCCCGACTCGATCAAGCTTCCCATAGCCCCTTGAACAAGATCTTGGGGACGAGCATTATTCACAGGAAATAGGCGATCATAGCTTCTCTGTAAAACCGACTGCGCATGATCCATCTGCCCACTTGGACAACCCAAGACTCGAGCAAATGCAGCGACGTGTTCACCTTTACCCTCATCCACTTCATCGAGAAGCTTTTGATCGTTGGCTTCTGCATAATACATCGCCTCAGCCTCGCGCTTAACGATGCTGTGTTTTGCACACCCCGAAGTTCCCGAGGTCATGGCAATTGAATTCGAGGTAAACACGTTGCTGATCTGTCTTGAAAACGAAGACACCATCATTACTGCAACTGCCGTAACTATGTTTTTCATAGATTCTCCTTGACGAAATTATGAATGTTTTTTCTCAAGTGTCTAATGTTATTTAAACCTTCTTGAAAAAAACGGGTGGGATGAACACGGTTCGTTAACAAGACAACATAATAGTTTTTTTGGGGATGAATCCAAAGACTGGTTCCAGTAAAACCCAAATGACCGAACATGGTCGCGTTCTCGGGATCAGACGTCAAAAGATCGAATCCCAACCCGCGCCCTGTCTCCTGTCCTAAACGACTGCGCTGGTGACTTGAAAAAAACTCGACGATTTTTGGAGAGATATTTTTTGGATCCAATATCCACTGGACCCAGTGAGTGACATCATGGAGACGACCAAACAACCCCGCATGCGCGGCAACGCCTCCTCGAAAATCTGTATTGTCATCGTGCACTCTGCCCCGGACCACTCCACGGAGCGAACAGATTTCTGTGGTCACACAATCCAACACCGAAGGTTGAGTAGCATGGATGGATTCAAAACGTGGACGATAATGCAATTGGGATCCGACTAAAAAATCTTTGCAGAATTGGCGAAAAACATCCAACCATGACGTATGCCACACCTCCTCTAAAACGCCCAACAGCACATGAAAACCTATGTCGGAATACACCATTTTTTCCCCTGGCGCTGTAACCAACGGTGTCCCCCAAACCGAAGAATCAAAATCGTGGCGAGATGAACATGTTTTAAAAAAAGGCTTCCATGCGGGTAATCCCGAAGTATGGGTAAACAAATCCAAAAGCTTCAAATCACTCAAAGCCGGATAGCGGGCCGAAAACTTTGGTGAAATCTGATGGAGGGGAAGATAAAGACAATCGAAAGAAACGAATCCTGAATCGATACTCTTCATCAGTAACGTCGTTGGAGCCAGAATCTTCGTTAATGACGCTAAGTCAAAAAATGAATTTTCTCCAATCATCCGGTCAGGAATTCCTCCTGCTGTGCCGGGAAGAAAGCCCCACGAATGGGTGCCTCTCATGATTTCAATCTTCTTCTGAAAGTTTTCTGTAGATCCCACAGCCAAGGCGAAACCCGATGCAACCCGATCCCGATGTGCCTGATCAAGAATAGAACTCAATGACTTGCCTAATCGGTCTAAATTCATATCACCCACGTTTCATGGGGTGTCGTTCCATTCTCAAAAAACCGTTTTACACTCAACGACCGGGTTTCCTCGTTCAAATAGCGCCCTCGCAGCACAAGCTCAGCAATCTCCTGCCCTACAGCCACGCATTGCATCGCTCCATGACCAGAAAAAGAATGGGCCTCATACACGCCGGGAATGACCCTACCTTCTGCGTTATATGCTTTTCCTAAAATTGCCATGTGATCCGGAGACGTTTCATACAAACCTGACCACCCCGTCACGTGCTTGAGTCGCTCAAAAGAGGAGGATCTCTCGTACAGGTTTGCCCAAATACGAGATTCAAAAAAAGCATCTCCGTCATACCGAAAATTAAAACCGCGAGGCTCATCTGAGTTTGCAAATCCAGCCAATCCAAACGTGGCTTCTGGGTGAAAATATACCCCGGAGGGATCGATAATCATCCCATAAGGAGTGAGATCAAGGTCTTGCGTTTGAAACAGTGAAATCTGCCGACGCACAGGATACGAAGGACAAACCGCACCTAAATGCCGAGCGAGCGAGGGAGCCCAAGCACCCGCCGCATTGATTATTGTTTTTGCTTGAATAGAAAAATGCTCCGCGCCCGAGGGTAAGCCTTGCTCAGTAACCACGACCTCTTTTGAAGATCGATCCCAAGGTTCTTGATTTAAACGTACCCCATGAAGCATGAGACGACTGGGATCGGCGTGGGTCACCCAAACACGGTCTACGAACTGGACTCCATGGTTTTTGGCCCGGGTCCGTAAAAACTCCTTAAGGGCATTCGGATTAATCAAACCATCACGACGTCCAAAGACAGCTCCTGCCAAATCAGCGGTTTTATCAATAAACGGAACACGTTTTTTAAGTTGTGGAACGTCATCTACATCTACGGCCCAACCCCGATGGTTAAATGTCTCCGCCAACTTTACCGCAGCATCCATCGTAGCCGCGCGCTGTATCCATAAATACCCACAGGACCGATAACCTACTTCATCCGCATGCCGCTCAAAGAATTCAATAGAGCGCTTAGATAAATCAAAATTGATCGATTGGGCCCAAGTGGCTCGTACTCCGCCCGCATTTAATTCGCTACTACTTAACTCTCCGGAAAGATCTGCATCCAAAACCACCGCAGAAACACCGCTCGGTAAGTGTGCCGCAATCGCGCTACCGATCAGGCCAGCGCCAACAATGGCGA
>JAIXVT010000219.1 GCA_027482725.1 Pseudomonadota bacterium
ACTTGATGGCGATGAGATGACTCGCATCATTTGGAAATTCATCAAGGATCAGCTGATTTTACCGTTTTTGGATGTGGATCTGAAGTACTATGACCTTGGGATCGAGCATCGGGACGCGACCCAGGATCAGGTCACGTTGGACGCGGCTCATGCGATCAAGAAATATGGTGTGGGAGTAAAGTGTGCGACGATTACGCCCGACGAAGCGCGGGTGAAAGAGTTTAATTTGAAACAAATGTGGAAATCCCCTAACGGCACGATCCGCAACGTCTTGGATGGCACCGTATTTCGGGAACCGATTATCTGTAAGAACGTTCCGCGCCTCGTGCCCAATTGGACTGCTCCCATTATCGTGGGACGCCATGCTTTTGGGGATCAGTATCGTGCGACAGATATCGTGGTTAAGGGTCCTGCAAAATTAAAGCTGGTGGTAGAGCCTGCTGATGGGTCGGCCCCTCAAGTTCATGAGGTTTATACGTATAAAGGCCCGGGCGTAGGGCTTGCCATGTATAACACGGATGAGTCGATAGCGGGTTTCGCGCGGTCTTGCTTTAACATGGCGCTTACTAAAAAATGGCCCCTCTATCTTTCCACAAAAAACACCATTCTTAAGAGGTATGATGGTCGTTTTAAAGATATTTTTCAGGAAATTTATGAGGCGGAGTTCTCAGAAAAGTATAAAGAGGCTCAAATCACCTACGAACATCGCTTGATTGATGACATGGTGGCATCGGCACTGAAATGGCATGGGGAGTTTGTTTGGGCGTGTAAAAATTACGATGGGGACGTCCAGTCGGATACTGTTGCCCAAGGCTTCGGGTCTTTAGGGCTGATGACTTCGGTTTTATTGACCCCAGATGGGCAAACTTTAGAATCTGAAGCAGCTCACGGTACCGTGACCCGTCACTACCGGATGCACCAACAAGGAAAACCCACCAGCACCAATCCTATCGCGTCTATTTTTGCCTGGACGCGAGGGCTCGCTTTTCGTGGTGAAAAAGATCAAACCCCTCAGGTGGTCGAATTTGCAAAAAAACTCGAGAGAGTTTGTGTGGATACCGTAGAGCGGGGAAAAATGACGAAAGATCTCGCTGTCTGTATTTATGGGGAAAAAGTGAGTTCAGATCAGTACCTAACGACAGAGGCGTTCTTGGAAGAAATTCGAAAATCATTAACAGACTCCTGATCAACTAACCGACTTCGTCTGCTTCTTGTGCCCCGTTTCGGAGTGCAAAAGCCCAACGACTGCCTTGGGACCTTTCGGGGGAGTCCACTTGATCCCAAACGGAATCGGGGAGGGCGAGATTTTCTAGGGTTTGGCAAACCTCATGAAACTCCCGGCCCCAGCTTAAAATTTTAGACCAGACTAAATGATCCCAAAATTTACCGACTTTTTTTACGAGTCGTTCTGCTCCCGTTGCGGTAATGGCTACCCGTCCCGCGACGGTGCGGAGGTAGTTTTGAAGGTCTTGCTTGGTTGCAGCACGAAGAATGATCTGAATTTCTGATCCCAAATTAACAAACTTAAGGACTTTGCAGTTAAACCTCTTGGCGTATTTAAATACGCTCATCCCGACTTTCGCGCGGTGTTTGCGGTGATTTAAATTCCAGCCCGATCGAGCGCGCGAGGATTTGAGTCTAAGGTGAATGGGGAATCTGAGCACCACAGGCCGTGCAATCTTGCGTCGACCGCGAACGTTGTCTCCCCCGTGAGTGCGGGGTTTTTCCCCCAGTCCAACTGAGGGTTTAAGCGGAGGAGGTAAATCTTCATCCAGGGTTTTTTGAAGTCGATTTGCCATAACCCCAAGATAACCGGATCTCATTGAATTGCAAGATTAAAGTTGTATTTATCGAGGGGCAATGTCAAAAAGCAAAACTGACTTGAAAATAATCTATGATAAACTCCACTTATGCCCATTCAAAATCACAACGTTCTGGCCCGTGAGGGGAGTGCTCGCGCCACTGAGTTTACGGTTCCGTTAGATCCTTGGAGTTCTGAGCGTTTGGCCAAGAATGACGTGATGATTCAAACCCCGACCTTTATGCCGGTCGGGACCCAAGGAACGGTCAAGGCTGTGATGACCCGCGATCTAAAAACAATGGAGGCTCAGATTATCCTGGGAAATACTTATCATTTGTATCTGCGTCCCGGTCATGAGCGTGTAGAGAGGTTGGGGGGCTTGCATCGGTTTATGAATTGGGCCGGACCGATTTTGACCGATAGTGGTGGATTTCAGGTGTTTTCGCTCGCAGATCTCAATAAAGTCACCGACGATGGCGTTTGGTTTCAGTCTCATCATGACGGGAGTAAGCACTACCTTACCCCTGAACTCAGCATGCAAATCCAACGCGCACTTGGATCTAATTTTGTTATGGCTTTTGACGAGTGTCCCCCTTATCCGGTGGAGCCGCAAAAACTCGAGCAAGCGATGCGTCGCACGGTCGAATGGGCAAAGCGGGGGCTCGCGGTGGAGCTAAAGCCTCATCAGAATCGGTTTGGGATTATTCAAGGCGGCTTGTCCGTAGAACATCGACTCCAGTCGATGGCTGACCTTACCGCGCTTCCTTTTGATGCTTTTGCCCTAGGTGGGTTTGCTATTGGCGAACCCATGCCCTTGATGCACGAGCTATTGGAAACCGTGGCGCCCAAAATGCCCGAAAATAAGCCCAGGTATTTGATGGGCGTGGGCCGTCCCGAAGATCTGATTAGCGCCGTAAGTAGTGGTGTCGACTTGTTCGATTGCGTGTTGCCGACGCGGAATGCTCGGAATGGGCAGTTGTTTACCTCTCTGGGCAAGGTAAACATTAAAAATGCCGTCTATGCCGAGGATTCTGGTCCGCTGGACCCTGATTGCGATTGCATGGCGTGTACGCAGTACTCAAGGGCCTACTTGCGTCACTTGTTCATAGCCGGGGAGCATTTGTCTGCTCAACTGAATTCCATTCATAATTTATCGTTTTATTTGAGCTTGATGAGAAACATGCGAGAGGCCATTCTTGAGAATCGGTTTGACGAGTGGAAGAAAAATTTCTACAAAAAGTTTAAAGGTAAATAATGTTATGAAGAATTTTAAAGTGAGTTCATTGGTTTTGGTTTTAGGTGTTTTAATCGTAGCGCCGTGGGTTCAGGGGGTTGCTCAGGATGCACCTTCGGCCCCTCCGGTGGTTGCCCCGGCCCAGCCCGCTCCATCTGCTGCCTCTGCTTCGGTTTCAGGGGGATCATCGGCAGTTGCGCCGGGAGTTGCATCGGCTCAGCCTGCGCCCTCGCTTTGGAGTATGGCTATGCCATTTTTGGTGATGATGGCCGTGATGTATTTTTTGATGATTCGTCCTCAGCAGAAAAAAATGAAAGAGCATCAGGCTTTGATTCAAGGGCTTAAAGCGGGAGATGAAGTGGTGACCCAATCTGGAATTCTTGGCTCTATCGCAGGGTTAAATGATAAGGTCGTAACCCTCGAAGTTGCTCGGGGTGTGCAAATTAAAGTACTCAAAGCTCAGGTTCAGCAAGTCGTAAAAGGTTCAATTTAATTTTGGAAAGAAGGTTCTCATGAACTCCCGGTGGTGGTTGAAGTTCGGATTATTGGCGGCTGTAAGCGTTTATTCGGCCCTTACTGTGGCACCCACCTTGAACGGGGGTAAACCTCTTTTGGGATTCGACAAAAAGGTTAATCTCGGGCTAGACCTCCAAGGGGGACTCTATCTGGTGATGGGGG
>JAIXVT010000071.1 GCA_027482725.1 Pseudomonadota bacterium
AAAGGTTACGGATTCATTACCGCTGACCAAGTGAGCGGAGATATTTTTGTTCACTACAGCGCAATTCAAGGAGATGGATTTAAGACCCTATCTGAGAACCAGCCTGTTGAGTTTGAACTCACCTCAGGCCCTAAAGGTCCTCAGGCGTTCAACGTGTCTAAAGCAGACAACTAAAAACGTCCTTAAAGAGATTTTTGAAACCCTTAAGAGAGTTGGCTCTTAAGGGTTTTTTTATTCCTAAGGGAGAGGCAAAAATAAACACTCTCTCTGATCAGCACCCAAATTAATTCGCTTAGAAACTTCATCTAAACTAAACCCATCACAAAGCTCCAATGCTCCGTGTCCTGCAGCCCCTGCCACAAGATCTATTTGTATCGCCCTAAACGGGCGCGCCAGATCCGCACTCATCAAGAGTCCCGACTGCGCCCCGGCCAAAGGATTCGACCCTAAGTAGCCCGTAAGCTGACCCCTACGGAGTTGGCTCAAAAAGGAAAGCTGGGCCAGATTTGCCCGCAGATGGGGGCCCCCATCAAAAGGATCAATTTCATTTGCATAGGTAAACCCGATTTTTTTCAATAAATGAAAAACGGGCTCCGTGTTTTTGCTCACTTTACCAATAGCATTGCGAGCTTCGGCCGACAAAAACGTCGTATAGATTTTGCCTTGCGGAAACAGATCGAAAATAAAATCTTTGTTTTGAGCAGAAAGGGCATCCGCTTCCCAATAATCCAAATTGGTAAACCGCCGGCCTATGGCCTCCCAAAGGGGGGAATGCCCGCGCTTGTTTAAAGGGGGCAAAAGTTCCGCAAGGATCTGGTCTCTAAACCTTTGGGGGTGAGCCAGAAGATAGAGGAATCGAGAAAAAAAAACCTGTTTCCCAATTTTTTTGGGATGAGATCGGTAGGTCTCGTCAACCACCAATGCCCCCAGTTCGGAAGGACCATCGGTTTGGGTATGTAGGGTAAGAGTACCGTGGATAAATCCGGTTTGGAGCGCTTCTGAAAACCGACGTTCATTCCCCACCTTAAAATAGTAATGCGGGGACAACTCCGTCCCATGTTGCCCGGCAATCATCGACGTGCCCACGGCTTTTCCCGCAGAAAGATCTTCGACAACAAAGACGTACTTAGTACGCTCGATAGCACCCATCTGCCCACGAAATGATTTTTGGGACAGTTCAATCCGCGCTTCCATATCTTCGATCTGATTGGGCAGATTAAACATTCCGGGGGTATTCGCTAAAGCAATCAAAGCCTGAGCGTCGTCACTTCGCACTTCTCGAACAACAAAATCTAAAGACATTGAGATTCAATCCAATCCTTGTAAACGCGGATGGCTTGATCAATATCATCCCAGCGAATTTTTTCCTGATCCGTCTTGAGGCCATCGTGATCATAGCCTACCCCCATCACCTGATAAGGGAATTTTTCTTTTTCAAACACCCCACCGTCAGTAATGACCGCAACCGAGGCCTCATCATCCTGCCCAAATGCGGGCACGATTCTCTCTTTGACTGTTTTGACAAAAACTTTGGGATAATCCCTCAAAAGATCGGCGAATACGGCTTTCCAATCCGATTCGACACTCTTGGGGTTGACGCTCGGGGGATAACGCAAATCCAACCGCAAAGAAAGACGATTGAGTGCGGGGTCGGCCCGCCCGACCACTGCGCGAGAGAATGGAATTTTTTGAGAAAACTCTGCCCAACACCGTTCAAGACGAACGATAAATTCCGCAATCTCGGGAGAAAAAAAACCAACTCCGGAATCTAGCGCGCCTTTAAAATCAAATTCAAACTCTACGCCTTCCCCCTGCGAAAATCGCTCTCTGATAAATCGTTTAAAATCCTCGAATTGAAACGGCGGCACAAAAATCACCAAATCGGACAAGCTTGGCCGGGCACCTTCGGCACCGCCCACCTTCAATGTTGACCACTGAAAATCAAATCCTGCCTCGGCCGAACTCAATAAAAAACGGATCGCATGAGTAAACGCCGTTTCCTGCGAATCGAGGATAGAAAGATCCGTAGACGGTGACTTTACCCGCACGCCGACATAGCGACTATAACCCCGCGAATCTCGATCCTTTGCGGAACAGTCCATATCAACACGGAGAGAAAAATGACCAAAACCATGCTGTCGTAGCGCAAGTCCCGTAGGAGCGTATCCCAGCACTGAAAGCGGATTTACTGTCCGCGATTCGATCAAAAACTTTGCACCAATCATTCCCAGATGAGACCCACAGGCACCCACCAAATAGAGCGGATTTTTGTGCCGTCGCTCCAGCAGTTCACGCGCAGCAAAAATTCTACAAATAAAATCGGCTTTCCCCTGTAGAACCCCAGGCCCCAACAAAAATTGATCTGTTGCCGTCACCGCGAAGTCCAAACCGGCTCGGGGAGGTTGTGTCACATCAATCGGATTGATCATCAGCACTCCACGACGCGTCGTCCGATCCACCAACATATCGGACGAATATCCGATCACATTAGCTTGCCGCTTAGATACTCCGTCGATGGAATGATGAACGGTCTGCAGTTGGGATTTAAACCCGAGTTCTTGAAAAATTTTTAATAATGCGCGGGCGGATTCTTCCGTGCCCCGGGACTCGTCCGAAAGCGGGTTTAAGGCATCGACCATGAGCTTCCGAAATCGCGCGTCTGTTTGCATCTTTCTCAGTGATATCAAAGCCTTATTTTCCTTGCAATCTCAGGACTCGGGAAGCAACCTTTATTCCGATGGATCCGTCTGTTCAGCGATTAGATGAAGCTAGGGATTACGCTGGCGCAATCAAACTCCTTAAGGAGTCTCCCACCTATGACGCTTCCTACTTTTATAATTTAGGCGCACTTCATGCCAAACAGGGGAAATGGGGACAGGCGCGCGCTTACTTGCTTAAATCGGGGCGACTATCGCCCCACCACCCACAAGTGATTTCAGCGCTACAAACGGCCGAATCGCAGTGGAGTTCCGTCACGGGCAAATCCCTAGATCCCGCCTCAACTTCGCTTGAAAAATTTTCGGACCGACTCAGCTATGATGAAGCATTGGGCACCATCGGATTGTTGATTTTTTTTGTGGCGCTCATGTGGAGTCGTTCTTATTTAAAGACTCGCCATTTGATCAAAACTTTTTTACGTCCGGCAGGCTGGGTCGGATCGTTTATGCTCATCAGTGCGCTTGGACTTTACGGGGTGTTTAGTTACGGGAACCAAAACCCACCCGCAATTGTTTTAGAAAAATCTTTGATGCGCTCGGGTCCGGGATCCGAATTTCCGGAGATTGGCGAACTCCCCGCCGGTTCGAAAGTCCGCATGGACGGCGCGCCCTTAAAAAAAGATGAATTTGAAGTGTGGCAAAAAGTCAGGTTCGATCAAGATGCGTCCGCTTGGATTCCGTTGTCGCAAATTTTAGTACTTTAGAATTGAGGTCATCATGAAAAAACGTTCATTATCTTATCCATGGGCTTGGATTACAGCGGGGGTGTTGTTGATACTCCTGCAAGGGTGCTCCGGAAAAAAGATCGACGAAAACAACCCCCAAGACCTGTACGAAAACGCTCTCAAAGACATTGAAAACGACCGGTTTTTGGTGGCGATTGACAAGCTTAAAATGATCAAATCTAAATTTTCCTATTCAAACTACGGAGCCTTGGCTCAACTCTCATTGGCCGATGTTTATTTTAAACAGGAAAATTTTCCCGAAGCAGCGGGCGCATTTGAAGCTTTTGTTGAGCTTTACCCCAAACACGAACGCACTGAATATGCGGTGTTTAAAGCGGGTGAATCGTACTACCGCTCCACTCCAGACGTGATTGCACGTGATTTAAAGTCAGCCGAAAACGCGGTGGTCACGTTTCGCGGATATTTGGCGCGGTTTCCACAAGGCGCCCATGCGGCCGACGCAAAACGACTAAAACAAGAATCTTTTAACCGATTGGCACAAAAGGAAATGATGATTGCGGACTTTTATTTTAAGCGTGAGAAATGGGACTCTGCTCGGAATCGATTAGAAAAAATTCTGGATCAATATAGCGAATCGGATCAGGCAGCGATTGCGCGTGAAAAATTACTAAAAATACCGGGTGCGGTAGAAAACGGAGGAAGGTAATGGTTACAGAAATTCAAACGCTAATTCACTCCCGAGAGTTTAACCGGGCCGAACGTGCGTTGGCAGAGGCCATTCTTCTAGAGCCCGACAATGCAGATGTGCTGTATTTACGAGGAATGCTGAGATCCCACCAGGGGAAATTGGCCGAATCCGTGGCGGATTTACGTCACGCTCTGGAAATTGACCCCAAGCATATTGATGCCGCGGTTTGCTTGAGTGTGATTTACAACGATCTGAGCAAGTACGACGAAGCGAAACGATTGTTTGATCTGGCGAATCAAAATTTGATGGCGAATCCAAAGTTGGAGCCCGAGCACATGGACCGCCGATTTGCGATGAAAC
>JAIXVT010000040.1 GCA_027482725.1 Pseudomonadota bacterium
ACCGAGTTTGTGGCCCTCCGGGGGATCTCGTTTCAAATCCAAGCGGGCGAATTCGTAGGACTCATCGGGGCCAACGGTGCGGGAAAAACCACACTTCTCAAGATTCTTTCGGGACTTATCCCCCCCACTTCTGGAACAGCGACGGTCATGGGGCATGATCCGTTTGAACGGACACTGGAGTTTAGAAAAAGTTTAGCTTTGGTCATGGGACAAAAAGCCCAGCTGTGGTGGGACCTCCCCGCAATTGAAGCCTTTGATCTTTTGCGAGCCGTTTATGATATTCCGCAAGACGTTTTCAAAAAACGTGTTTCGGAACTCACCTCTCTCCTCAATGTGGACAAACACATGAACACTCAGATCCGGCGCCTTTCTTTGGGTGAACGGATGAAAATGGAAATTATCGGGGCCCTTTTGCATTCGCCCCAGGTTATTTATTTAGACGAACCCACCATCGGGCTTGATATTCTGGCTGCCGCAAGTCTCCGCGATTTTTTAAAACGCCATAACAAAGAGACGGGTGCCACAATCATTTTGACGTCACACAACATGGACGACATCTCCGAGCTTTGCGAACGCATTCTCCTTATCCGGGAAGGTGAATTGATTTTAGATGGCGATCCCAAGCGTTTAAGTAATGCGGGAGAATGCCAAGTTACCCTGAAAATCAACGCCATTGAGCCGCAATCCCAAGTCGTTGAAAAACTCGGGATTGATCCCGATCGAGTCAAGCCCGTAGACAATGATCCGCTTTCATGGACCATCGTGATCGAACGCTCAAGCTTAACCACGGTACTAGAGCGCGCTTTAAAACATTTTTCGCTCGAAGACTTCTCCATCCAAGAGCCCAGTCTCGAACGTTTAGTGCAAAAACTATTTGCAGAAAAACGCCCGTCAGGTGGACAGTCGTGAATTTGCCTCATGCTTTAGATTGGCGTCTTGCGGCGATCAAAAATGGAATGCAAGATGCGCTTGCTTATCGCATTAACTTTGTCGTGGAACTGGTTTTCTCTGCCTTGACGCCGGTAGCTGTACAACTGATTTTATGGCAAGCCTATTTTCAAGGAGGCACATCGGATCGCTTAGGACAACTCACCCATGCCGAGCTGATTCAGTACTCTCTGGCATCCCTGTTGTTCTCTCAAATTCGGGGCGGCAACTATGACTTTACCTTGATTGAAATGATCCGTAACGGAACGCTCAGTATTGGACTATTGCGTCCGGTTGGTCCCGTGGAATTCACTTACTTTAGATCCTTTGGAGAAAAGGCGTTTGTAACCGGCATAGCGTTAACGGCGGGAGTAGTGACATGCGCGTTTACTCAGTATTCCGTGGTCCATCTTTTGTTGGGCATGATTGTGGCCTGGCTTGGAAACGTGATTGCGTATGTTTTTGGCTCTATTCTGGCAACTGTTGCCTTTTATTGGGAAAATGCCTTTGCTGTGTTGATCATCAAAAACACCGTTGTTGCCTTCCTCTCAGGAGAAGTCATCCCGCTCACGTTGTTTCCAGAGAAATTATCTTTTCTATGGCAGTCTTTACCCTTCTACTTTTTTGTACATGCCCCAACCCAGATTTTTTTGGGAAAATGGGGTAACGATCAAATTCAGATCGAACTCTTTAAAGCGGTAGTTTGGCTGGTGGTGCTTTTATTCATTCACCAGTGGGTATGGAAACGTAACATCCATAAATACCAAGCGATCGGGGGGTGATCATGACAAAGTATCTGGATCTTTTTTGGACCAATTTCAAAAACAATCTGGTGCGTGAATTCATGTACCGCGAAAACATTTTTGCAATGACATTTGCAGACCTCATTTGGATTGCAGTCGAAATCGGTTTTTTTGAGGTGATTTACGGGAATACCGTGGTCATCAACGGCTGGAACAAAGAACAATCCTTTTTCTTTTTAGGACTGTTTATCGCTAGTGATGCATTGTTCTCCGCTTTTTTTCAGCGTAACTTTTGGTATTTTCCCAACCTAATCACCCAAGGGGATTTGGATATTGTTTTGGCAAAGCCCGTCAATCCCGTTTTTTTGGCGCTTACCCAAAGCGTAAACTTGTCGCAGCTTCTTAACTTTTTTGCGGGACTTGGGATACTGATCGCTTACGCGGGACCAGCCCAGTTTGCCGGAGGATGGCTTTGGGCCATGATCCCGGTTTGGCTCATGATCGGCGTATTGACCCAAGGTCTTGTAAGATTTTTGTTTGTGGTTTCCGCATTTTGGACCGGGCGAGCATCTGGGATTTCTCACCTCTATTACAATTTTTACCAACTGGCCAATAAACCCGAAGGATTTTATCCTTCTGCCATCCGTATCCTCTTAAAAACAATTCTTCCTTTTGCCTTTATCGGGAGTGTCCCCGCGCGCGCGCTCCTAGGTTCTTTTTCCTGGCAAGACTTTATTTTTGTTTTTGGGACACTTAGTGCGTTTTTTATTCTGAATCGCACCCTTTGGCAAAAAGGATTGCGTATTTACACCAGCGCAAGCCGCTAATTTTTTTTGGAGTGTTGTCACACCGAAAATAAACTTCTACACTGATCAACGGGATGGAAGAAATCACGCAAAACGGATCGCCTCCAAACGTCCAAACAGACTCTGCTTCGGAATCGTTCGTTTCGACGGAGCCCCAACAAGCTCCCGCGCCCAAACGAATGATTAAACAAATGTACACGGTGGTAAAAAACTCCGCTCCCAACACTACTGGGAATCCCGGGAATTCGACCGGAGCTTTTTTTGTAAACTTTGTCGCCATCGATAAAATTGATGTTTCAGATGCGCAAATGCGCACCCATTTCGAACCCGATGAAATCGCCTCCCTTGCCGAGTCGATTAAAAAACATGGCGTTTTACAGCCCATCATTTTGATCCAGAATCAGGATCGCTACCAGGTTATCGCCGGAGAACGGAGATTGCGGGCATCGCGTGCCGCGGGATTGGATCGTATTCCTGCCCGGATCATCCAAACGCCACATCCGGTCACATTTGAAATCGCACTCCGAGAAAATCTGGACCGAGTGGATCTTCACCCTATCGAAGAGGGGGAAGGCTATAAAGCACTGATCGAGGCTAAAACCTTTGAGAGTCATGATGCGATTGCCAAAGCTTTCGGAAAGCAAAAGTCCCGCATTACCGAATGCATTGGATTTACTCGGTTACCGGAAACCACCAAATCCCTTTTGTTTGAACAAAAACTGGGACACCGCGCGCTCCTTCGTCGACTATTGACTACACCCGTAGAACAGCATGCTGAACTCATTTCGACTGCGGCAAAACAAACGTCTGTAGACGAAAAAAAAAAAAAAGAAATCCAGATAAAACCTGCCGATCAGTTCAAGTTCAAAGCACATCCTAAACGTGTGAGGGTTTCCGGTTACACTTGGAAAGTGGGCGAAGGTTTAGAGCGGCTAAAAGATTTGCAGGCTCAACTCAAGGAACTTCAAGCTGAAGTGGACTTAATCGTCCTTAAGCTCGAACGAAAAAACTGACTTTTCGGCCTAAAATGTGGCCTAAAATCGGGGGCGATCAGGCCTCACTCTCCCCAAGCAAGCGTCATCACCCAACGCAATCCTCCGCTCACCACGCGATCAATGGGTATCCGTGGTCGGCGACTCCACTCGATATAAGGTTCTAGCGCCTGACGAGAACCGACGTGGATCTTGCCGTTCAGTCCCAAGGTGTAGCCACCAATGACCACATATTGATCCGGGTTAGGAATAAAGTTAATTTCCCGGATTGTGGAAACATAAGCCCCAAAATACTGCACATCATCCACGTATTTTGATACGCGCAAAAGGACGGCATCCAGAGTCTGAGCGGCGCCAACGACACGGAATCCCGTAGGAGCAATCACCCAACCTCGGGGTAAATAAAAATCTGCGCCGTAAGTAAAAAGACTTAACGCTAAAGTAGAGTATCCCGCGCGGCGTGCCGATCCCCTCAATTCAATGGGCAAAGCCGCGATCTTTACCGGATAAAATGCAGACAATTCCCCACTTTTTTGGGCAAAAATCAGCGCACTTGGTGCAAATGTCATCGTAAACCGTATCCCCAAACCCGACTCAAATTCGGTTTGTCCAAAAACCGTACCCTGATATTCGTTTCTTCCAAACTGATTCAACGTATCGGCCTGAGCACCCAAGATCCATGACTCTTGACTTACTTCTGCGCTCAAAAAACCCTGACCTCCGAGGCCATAATTCTGAAAATGAGATCCCCTTCCCCCCGCTGTAATTTGGGACAATTCCCAAGCTTGACTGCAAGGGGCTCCGGTCATAACCACAAGAAAAGTCCAAAAAATGATCCTCATCGTTGGTCTACTCCTTGATTTTGTAAATGAACCCGCCAATTCTTGGGGTGCTTCTTTGAAGGAAAAAGCGCCTGAATACGAATCCAAGACACCCAAGGTCGATAGATAAAGTTTTCCAGAGCTACTGCAAAAACCAGATCTTTCCAAAACTTAGGGAGCATTTCTTCTGGACGAACGGAAGCGATAAAAAGAAGCACATAAGTGTTGATGATCCACGCCAAAATCAATCCGATGATAAACACTTTCAAAACTACGCCCCAAGAAAAAATCCCTAAAACGGCGCAAGCGACTAAAAAAACAAACGCACCAACTTCGATTAAAGAACTTAGCCCTTCGCAAATCCATAAAAAAAACTGGACCAAGGTACCAAAGGTTTCATACTGAGGTTTCAAAAAAATACTCTTGTGCATCCAAAGCGTTTCAATCAAACCCCGGTGCCACCGCCACCGCTGACGTTCTAAAACCGCGAGCTTTTCAGGGACATGTGTCGCAATCAAGGTATCGGGATAAAACAACATGCGGTACGGGATCTCGTGTTCCAAATGGTAGCGATGCAAGCGAAAACAAAAATCTAAATCTTCGGTTCTTGAATCTGTGGGAATACCCCCCACTTTAAGCGCGGATTCGGTGTCGTACACCCCAAAAGCACCACTAATCATGTAGATGTTTTCTAAAAAATTCCACGCCAGTCGTCCCGCAAAAAAAGCACGCAAATACTCTAGCCGTTGAAATTTCACCAAGTGGCTTGAGGACTTATTGTTGACCCGGATCAACGCACCCACGGCGACGGTTTTTTTCACTTGGGTTTCGGTCAAAAAAGGATGCGCTAAAAACTTAAGGGCATGAGGCATCACTTCACTATCGGCGTCACAAATCGCAAAAAGTTTGGTGGGAATAAACTGGAGTGCGGAATTGATGCTATCGGCTTTACCCGAATTGGGTTTTTTGATCACAAATAAACGGGGCTCTGTTTGGGATTGAAACACCTCCAAAGGACGGACTCCAGATAGCACCTTGCGCACCATGGGCTGAACGGTGCAAAGCGGATAAGCGCTTGCGATGTTTGCAAACGTTTGGTCTTGGGACCCGTCGTCCACCACCCACACCGAAAGATTCGGGTAATCCAAGGCCAACAAAGAGCGGAGTGTGTTTTTGATCACGGCCTGTTCGTTACAGGCGGGCACAATCAAAGCGACCGCAGGGTAGTCTTGATCCCGAACTTTGGGCCAATTTTCTCGTTCTTTTTTATGGCGATAGGCCCAACGGTGGCTCATAAAAAACAGGATCAAATACGATCCCAAGATCAGCGTGAGCAACCCCCCAAAAATAAAAAGCCCAGTGATCAAAAAACTTTCCGCAATAAACGTCATCCCTAGGGGGGAGTGTACCTAAAGACACAGCGTCTAGGCGAAAACTGTTTAGGTAACGCAAAGCGGTGTAAAATAAAGGGGTGTCTTTAAACCGTTTTTATTTAGCACATGCGTTGATATTCAGCTTAAGCGGTCCGGTGTTTGCAAAAAAGAATCTGCACCAAATCCCCAGCCAATATCTTTCCCAAGAACTGGGACGCGCCAAAATCCGGGACCTGCCCCAAAACGCAGAACTTGTGGCCAGCTACAAATCTCGTGACCG
>JAIXVT010000027.1 GCA_027482725.1 Pseudomonadota bacterium
ACTTCGTCGCCAGACGTGGGCGGTTCTTACCAGTTGATATCTGCACCACAAACTCATTTCTTCACTGAATTTACCGATTTTAACGTCACTCCTGGGACGAGCTACACCTACAAGATCCGCTCTAAAAATGGGGGGGTATCATCCGCTGATTCGGCTCAAGTCAACGCAGTTCCGATCGCTGGAAGTATCGGGATAAAAGTTAGTGGCAAGGGAAACACCTTGTGTGCAATTGATGAAAATTTGGAGCTGAGGTGCTGGGGAGATGGTTCCCAAGGTCAGTTAGCCGATGGATTATCGACGTCGCCTGTTTCGTCCGCACAAGCGGTATCGGGTGGAGATTGGATCGATGTCTCGGCGGGGCTCAATCAAGTTTGCGGCGTAAAAATCGAAGGTACCGTTTACTGTTGGGGGACTGGTCCTTCGGGCACATCTTTGGGTGGGGTGACCCGACAGACCCCAACCGCCGTAACTGCGATCAGTACGGCGACTCAAGTTGCTGTGGGGAGTTCCCATGCGTGTGCACTTCTCGCACAAGGCGATGTTTACTGCTGGGGGGGACAGGGTGGGGTGTCCTGGGATATCCCGCGCAAAATTGAAGGAATGAGCAACATCGTTCAAATTGCAGCTGGAACGTTGACCTGCGCCCGCAATGGAGCTGGTGCCGTATCTTGTTTTGAATCTTCCCGAAGTATGGATCCGATCTCGATTCCGCTTCCGGCCCCTGCGGTGGATATCGCGGTCGACTCAGGCACACTCTGTGCGGTCTTGAATACGGGCGAGGTTTATTGTAGTGGTGTTGGGGGCAGCGGCCAACTTGGTAATGGTACGACCGGGAGCACAGCCATCGATTCACCTGACTTGGTTAACGGGATCAGCACGGCTACAAAGGTTACGATTGGGCAAAGTGGGGTGTGCGCGCGCTTGTTGGGAGGGGGGTCCAAGTGCTGGGGGTATAATAGCGGCGGCCTGGGATCAACACCAACTGTGACCACTTCATCTACCCCTATTCCAACAGATTTTACCCAAGCTGATTACGTATGGAGCACGGGCACTGCAATTTGCGCGTTACGCGGTGGAGGTGTGCAATGCGTGAGTGCTCAAGATGATTATGGAATCTTGGGTACAGGGCAAGGTTTGGCCATAAATTGGCCAACGGCTGTCCCCAGGACTGCAGTAGCCTTAGCGAGCCCCAGCGTTCCGAGTGGTGTCACTGCAACGGGAGGAAGCGGGCTGATCACGATAACGTGGAATAACGTCGGTGGCGCTGATCAGGGTTATCAAGTGAGTCGTCGTCTGAGTACAGCCCCTGATGTGGACGGGGCCTATACCGTGATTGCCCAGTTACCGAAGTCAGATTTGACGGGATTTAATGACTACTCGGTGGTTTCGGGCACGGGATACCATTACCGGGTACGCACCGTGGGGTCATTTGGGACGAGTGCATATTCGACAGCTGTCGGGGCCACGGCGACGGTTTTTGTCGCAACGGCGGCGATGTCCGGTGCTGGGGGAATTCAAGATTTTGGGTCGTGGTGCGCTCAGCACCCTAGTGGGCGAATGGAATGCTTAGGAAACAACGGCAGTGGAGAGCTGGGCACGGCAAAGGTGAATATTCCAGTGACCAACACAGCCGAAAGCCTTGGCGTCGTCACTGCAACCTACGCCGACGCCACGCGCGCCGTGGTGTCCGGACCGATGCCCGTTCGTTGCGGGCTTAATGTTTCGGGTCAACTCCGTTGCGCGGGGCCAAGTGCTGCGTCGGGATTTATCCCGGGGAGTTGGACGTTTAATGCGGTCAACACTGGGGGGATCTTGTTTGCGGGGGCAACCCTATCTTTTGAATCCAATGGAAGACGTTTTTGTGGGTTTGATCTTACGGGTAAGCCATATTGCGCGGGTCAAAATTACTTAGGTGATCAGGCGGCGTCCAGTGGCGCTTCGTTAGTAGAAGTCTACGGCCTACATGGATTAAAAGAGGTGTCGGGAGGTGAGGATTTCACGTGTGGTCTCACCGTACTTGGACGGGTATATTGTTGGGGTCGGATCAATGGATCTTTAGAGTGGAGTTATCCAACCCCTCAAAGCATTCCCGAAACCGTAAAATCCATTAAAGCCGGTAAAGACTTTATATGTGCGCAGTCCCAAAATAATGACCTTTATTGCACGAGTTCTAGTTGGGCAAAGGTTTCAGCGTTTTCTCAGGATGTTGAACACTTCGCTGTAGGCGCAGACAGCGTTTGCGTTGTAAAAACCGATGAGTCGTTATGGTGTTGGGGTGACAATACTTATCAACAAACCAGCAATCCTGGTTCCACCCCCGCGCAGGTTGGATTTAAGTCATGGGGGTCTACGTATGGTTTGTATGCTGCAGCATCGGGGTACTGTGCCTTGTCCAATGACGATCCACTTTTTTTGAGAAGCCACTGTTGGGGCGCAAACGGGAACAGTCAATTAGGAAATTTGAATTACATTGCTCAACAAACCCCAGTGAATGAAATTTTTAATATTCCTTTAGTCGCACCAGATGCTCCCACTTCTTTCACTATTGGGGTCAGCACTTTTAAAAATTCCCACAAGTTATCCTGGGCTCATCCTGACAGCGTTTTCCCAACCCTTGGGTACGACGTCCAACGCAGGTTGGCTACCGACCCTGATGTGGACGGGTCATATGGTACGGTTTGCGATAATGGAGAGGCGTCCGCTAGGGAGTGTGAGGATAGTTTTTTAAGCTGGAGCGACGCTAATGCGGCTTATGTTTATCGGGTCCGTTCACGTAATCCCGTTGGCGTATCGGCTTGGGTGTATTCGGCGACCACCGCCACACCTCGTGTCTTGCGGGTGGCTCCCAAAATTGTTTCTGGAAGTGCCCACACCTGCCTTTTGAAATCAGACCGCACGTTATGGTGTTGGGGCGGCAATGGGAGCGGGCAGGCTCGCGGCGGTATGGCGGCCCGAGTAACGGTACCCACTCAAGTTGCGTCTCAAGTTGATGATGTGGCGGTGTTTGGTGGGACCACCTGTTACGTGTCGGCAGGGAATGCTCATTGTTTTGGGGGTTGGGGGATGATTTCCCATTTTGACGGAGTGATCCGAAACACCGGAAAGGTGAGTCGAGTCACGTTAGATGGAGGGCAGTTTTGCGTGATTGAACAAGGCGTCCCGTTTTGCCGAGGGAACAATCGGGGGGATTTATCGCCTTTTAATAGTAACACTACGAGCTTTACTAAGGTTTATCAGTTGTCTGGAGTCTCCGAAATCCAAGCGATGAGTCTTTTTACTTGTGCTCTTGGAAAGGATTACCCGTGGTGCTGGGGGTATGACAACCGGACTTGGGGTGGCGCGAGTGGTGGTTTTGGTGAGTTTTTCGCAAAGGCTATCCCGATCAACATGGCCAAAGTTTATCGCGACGGGATTTCAAGTTTAATTGGAGGGGTATTCGACACGTTATGCCTCATTACCCAGAGCGGTATTTTTGATGGTTTTGAGTGCTCCGGTGATGAAACAATGACCGGAACTTTAGGGGATGGTGGACCTGCGCGAAATTACTTTGGCCCACCTGCAATGGGCGGCGGGCGGAT
>JAIXVT010000239.1 GCA_027482725.1 Pseudomonadota bacterium
AGAAGGCCTACGGATTATTCCGGTAGAGCACGGTGACCAAGTGTTGAAGCTGGCGCTTGACCTGGAAAAGCCCGAGCAATTTTTATCCAAGCCGGGTGCGGTAGCAGCGGATCTCCCTTTGCCGTTACTCGAAAAACCATCCACCAAGACTGAAAAGCGGTCTGGTCCTGTAAAACACTAGTTTGAAAAAATAACGTTGAGAATGCCCCCGTGTCGGATTCTGGCACGGGGGTTTTTTTATTTGCAATCTAAGGCAAATCCATCAAAACATACACGGCCATCAAGTGACTCATTAAAGAGTCCCGAGCAAACCCTTTGGGGTAATACAAGTTCAGGTAGCCCATTTCCAGTCGAGCATTAGGAGAAAATGCAACGGCGGGGCCGATAAAAAACCGGTTTTGATCCAAACCCGCTTTAGGACCGCGATTCAGCGTGTTTAAATTGAAAAACGCTTCATCCCATAGAACGGGCCCGATGTTTTTTTGCTCCCCAAAGTACCGCCAAATTCTGCTTTGGAACCGTACACGATGCGCGAGCCCTTCGGTGAATTCAATCCGACGTTGTTCCAATCGCAGCCGACTTGACCATGACCATGCTTCACGGGGGTCCCCGTCTTGAATCATCGCCTGTTGCCAGATCCGGTGCTCGTCGCGTTCAGGGGAAAGATTAGGCGTCCAGCCGTAACCAAAACTGAGCTGTAAAAAATTATTCCCTAAGGGGAACCATCGTACTGCCGGGCGGACGAGCAATCGGTTGGCGCGAGTCTGGAGCGCATCGGGTTGGCTTGATGGAAACTCCCAGCCTTCTTGGAGTCGGAGTTGGCTTTCAAAAAACCACCCCCAATGGGAATTAAACTTTCCTTGCGTAAAAATTCCCGTCCAGTTCCCAAAATCAGATTGCAAAGCGTGGGCTGTGAGCGGGCCCGATAACATAAGAAATAATAAACTCCAGATGCCGTACAGATATTTCATGTTGAGTTACCTCTTTCTGCTAAGCCCGTTTCATGCGCGACGCAAGCGGGTGATCTGCGCTAGCGACCAAACGCTCAAGCCCGACAATCGTGATTGATCCGGAACTTTTTTTGTAATCTTCGACGAAGTCGTGAATCTTTTCCAGCGTCGAGTGATCTATGAAAGTGACATGCGAAAAATCAATAATGACGTGTTTTTCTTTGGGCAGCATGGATAGTTGCTTTTTGAGGCTGATCACGCTGCTGAATAAGACTCCATTTTTGAGATAAAGTGTAACTTTTTCGTCTGTCACCTCTACCCAAGAGTTCAGTTTGAATAACGATACTAAGGGTGCCCCACGGACAATATGCAGCATTACTTTGAAAATGATACCTGAGAATATACCCACTAAAAGATCTGTAGCTAGGGTCATGACTAAAGTCGTGACAAAAATTCCCAGCTGATCCCACCCGATGTGTAGGGTGTGTTTAAAGCTTTCCGGTGAAGCCAGTCTAAATCCCGTAACAATGAGAATGGCAGCGAGAGCCGAAAGCGGAATCTGATGAATCAGCCCGGGAACAAGAGCGACAAAGAGAAGCATAAACATACCGTGAAAAAAATTGGCCCAAGAGGTTTTTGCTCCGTTGCTGACGTTTGCGCGACTACGGACAATTTCCGCGATCATGGGTAGCCCCCCAATGAGACCCGAAACAAAAGTCCCGAAACCCACAGCTGCCAAGTCTTTATCCAAGTCCGATTTTCTTTTGAGGGGATCAAAGCGATCTACTGCAGAAGCAGAAATCAAGGTTTCCAAGCCTTGGACGAGAGTTAAACTCACGAGTACGGACCAAAATCCGGGCAAATGGAAAGCGTCGAACTTGGGAAATGTAATGCCATCAAAAATGCGATCGGGCAGACTGACCAAAAATTTCGGTCCGATGGTGTACTCATGACTAGAGAGGAACAAATAGTTGTGTTGGTGTTCTAAATCAAAGTAATGACCCAAACCGATTCCACATAAAACCACCGCCATGGGGGCGGGAATGAGCTGCACCCAGCGCACAGGAATCCTGGGTAGAATCAATAACAAAGCTATACTGAAAAAACCTATAACAGCAACTTCGGGATTAAGGTTCATTAAGCTGTGTGGAATCTCGGCGATCAGTTCGAACGGAGATTTACCTTTTGGACTTACCCCAAGAGCGGGATGCACTTGTTTGGATATGATGATCACTCCAATCGCGGCCAACATTCCGTGGACCGCTGACGAGGGAAAAAGTTCAGCAAGTTTTCCCGCCTTGAGTTTTCCCGCCAAAAATAGGATCAATCCAGAGGCAAGTGTGACGAGTAAAATTGAGCGATACCCCTGCATGGCATCGCCCTGACCTAGGGTTTCCACGCCATGGAGAACCACAACGATGAGTCCGGCGGCAGGACCATTGACGGTGACAAAGCTGCCGCTCATCCGAGACACCAGCAGTCCGCCGATCATCGCGGCAAAAAGCCCGGCAATAGGAGGAACACCCGACGCCAGAGCGATACCGAGAGATAACGGTAGGGCAATGAGAAATACGATGAATCCGGATACGAGATCCGACTTCCAAAACTGTTTTAAATCAGACATAGGTTCTCCTTTGTGTTTTGATACGTTC
>JAIXVT010000035.1 GCA_027482725.1 Pseudomonadota bacterium
AGTGGGCAACGCCAACGCTTCGTCAAGGCCGTTGGTGTGTAAACTTTGCGTTCCCCCCAAAACGCTCGATAACGCTTGTAATGCAACCCGAACCACGTTGTTTTCGGGTTGTTGTGCCGTCAACGTCGATCCGGCGGTCTGAGAATGAAACCGCAACATCTGAGAACGTGGATCTTTAGCGCCAAACCGATCGCGCATAATTTTGGCCCAAATCACGCGTGCTGCGCGGAACTTAGCCACTTCTTCAAAAAAATCCGAATGAACGTTAAAGAAAAACGATAGCTGCCCCGCAAATTGATCCACATCCAATCCACGCGAAACTGCAGACGACACATACGCAATTGCATTTGCAAACGTAAAAGCGAGCTCCTGAACCGCATCAGATCCCGCCTCCCGAATGTGATATCCCGAAATACTGATCGGATTAAATTTAGGCGCTTTTTTGGAGCACCACTCAAACATATCCGTAATGATACGAACGGCGCCTTGGGGCGGATAAATATAATTTCCCCGTGCGATGTATTCTTTCAGCACGTCATTCTGAACGGTGCCTCGAATAGCATCACTCGGCACACCCTGTTCTTCCGCAACAACTACATAAAACGCAAGTAAGATAGCGGCAGTGGCGTTGATCGTCATCGAGGTGGAAACTTCCCCGAGAGGAATGCGATCAAACAAAAGACGCATGTCATCCAACGTTGAAATGGATACGCCGACTTTTCCCACCTCGCCCAGTGAGCGCTGATGATCGGGGTCGTAACCTAATTGAGTGGGCAAATCAAAAGCAACCGATAACCCCATCGTTCCTTGCGCCAACAAGTAATGGTAGCGACGGTTGGATTCTTGGGCCGTGGCAAAACCTGCATATTGCCGTTGAGTCCACAATCGGCCTCGGTACATGTTTTTTTGCACACCCCGCACAAACGGAAATTTTCCGGGTAGTGCGAGCCGATCTTTTATATCGTCGGGCAAATCTTGGTCTGTATAGGCTTCTTTTACGGGAATATTGGAGCGTGTTTTGAATTCTGACATAGCTTCACTCTCCAAACCGAATCAACTCGGCGTGAGACTCGACGGTTTGACCGATTTGGACGTTTACCGTTTTTACGACACCATCAAGCGGTGATTTCAATTCGTTCTCCATTTTCATTGCTTCCATGACCAGCAAAGATTGACCCTTTTTTACCGATTCCCCGGGTTGAACTTTTATTTTCAAAATTTTTCCAGGCATCGGCGCTTTTAACTTTTGCAGAAGTGATTTCTTAACACCGCCGCCCCCAATCCCATGGTCATCTTGACCGGATAACTGTTCCAGTACTTCAAACCCTAACCGACGGGACAAGGTCCACTGGATCTGCGGAGTGGCCCCGACGGTATCGGCATCTAAAGGAAAAGAACGTGCATCGAATCCCGTCCACTGGTCTCCAATCTTTATCCACAAGCCGTGATCATCACGCTGGTACTCGACCCGATAGGGTACGGCCTTGGATTGGCCGGTTTTTATGAATTCGACATCGATAACTCCACTCTTGCCCGAGATCGGCGATAAAAGATTTAAAACTCCTTGGGGAAATCGAAACATTTTCACCATGAAACAGGGTCCTTTCGTTTCCAAAGAGAGGATTTGATTTGAGCTTCATAATCCTGCGCTCGGCGCGGAGATTGACGTTGATCTCGTGTAGATTCCAAAACGGCCAAAGCAAGCGCGTGCACTAAATCTAACTCTGGCGCTTTATTCCCCAGAGACTCCGCCGTCAATGCGGGGTTTTTTGGGATCAAATCTGTTGGAGTATTGCCTTGGATCACGTCTGGACAACGCACCAGTCGTTTTAAAAAATCCAAGTTCGTCCCAAGAGACGTTTCGACACGGTATCGACCGTGTTTTTCAGGTTCAATCGCCAATTCGTCCAGTGCGACACGCAAACGGTCGATGGCCTGACCTCGTGTTTGGCCCCACACGGAGAGCTTTGCAATCATGGGGTCGTAGTCTGGCGTCACGGTACCCGATGTTCCATACGCCGAGTCCCACCGTAAAAACGGACCGTTGGGTTGCCGGATGACACCCATCACTCCCGGAGCGGGCAAAAATGAACGGGGATCTTCGGCATAGATCCGCACTTCTACGGATGCCCCCCTGAATTCGATAGAAGACTGTTGCGGCAAAGTCCATGCTCCAGACGCCAATTTAATTTGCCACTCCACCAGGTCCACACCGCTGACCCACTCGGAGACGGGGTGCTCGACCTGAAGGCGCGTGTTCATCTCTAAAAAATAAAATCTTCCGGCGCCATCAACGATAAACTCAAACGTACCGGCACCCGCATATTGGATCGCGGACGCTATTTTTACCGCACATTCCACCATTTTTTCACGTGTTGCCGTATGGAGATTCAAAATCGGAGACGGCGATTCTTCCCAAACTTTTTGATGCCGTCGCTGAATGGAACACTCTCTTTCCCCGAGATGCACCGCTTTGCCTTGTCCATCGCCAAACACTTGAATCTCCACATGATGGGGTTCGATGATGTATTTTTCCACATACAATGCGCCATCCCCAAACGCGGTCAAAGCTTCGCGGGATGCACCTTCGAATGCGCTTTCGATTTCAGATTCATCTTCGACCCGACGCATCCCTTTTCCTCCACCTCCAGCAGCGGCTTTCAGCAATACGGGATATCCGGCTTCTTGAGCGTATTTTTTTGCTTCGTTTACGGTAGAAACCGCACCAGGACTTCCGGGTACGCGGGGCACGCCGAGGCGATCTACGGTTTTTCGCGCCTCGATTTTATCGCCCATGATCCGCATACTCTCTGCGGACGGACCGATAAAACGAATCCCCGCTTTTTGGCAGGCTTCGACAAAGTGAGGCCGTTCACTCAAAAAACCGTAACCGGGATGGATTCCGTCCGCACCGAGTCGTTGAGCTGTCCGGATCAAGGCATCAACGTTCAAGTAGGTTTCGGCAAGGGTGCTACCGGGCAAACACACAGACTCGTCGCCATACCGCACGTGCTCAGATTTTTGGTCGGCAGGGGCGTAGACCATTACTGTAGAAATGCCCAGAGCTTTTGCCGTACGTGCAATACGAATTGCAATTTCACCACGGTTCGCAATCAGAATTTTTTTCATAACGGAATATTCCCATGACGACGCGAGGGACGAGACTCACGCTTGGTTTCCAGAAACTTCAAACCTTGAATCAACCTTTGGCGAGTTTGCGCAGGTAAAATCACTTCGTCAATGTAACCAAGCTCCGCAGCCTTGTACGGATGGGCAAAAGTTTTCCGATACGTCTCTGTCAGCTCCACTCGCTTTTTAGCCAAGGCATCCGCACCCTGGGATTCGGCTTTTTTAATTTCCTCACGATACAAGATATTCACCGCACCTTCTGCGCCCATTACGGCGATTTCGGCCTGAGGATAGGCAAAATTAAAATCTGCACGCACATGTTTTGAGGACATGACATCATACGCCCCGCCGTAGGCTTTGCGGGTGATTACGGTGAGCTTGGGTACCGTAGCTTCGGCATACGCATACAAAAGCTTTGCTCCATGGCGAATGATCCCGCCGTACTCTTGAGCTACTCCGGGTAAAAATCCCGGTACATCGACGAAGGTCACCAACGGAATCTGAAACGCATCACAAAATCGAACAAAACGTGCGGCTTTAGTAGACGCATTGATATCCAAACATCCCGCCAAATGTGCGGGTTGATTCCCCACCACACCCACGGTCATTCCATCCAGCCGCGCAAATCCCACGACAATATTTTGCGCATATTGAGATTGAACCTCAAAAAAGTCACGGTCATCCACGGTTTCCAAAATCAGTTCGCGCATGTCGTAGGGCTGATGGGACGATTCGGGTAGAATTTTATCTATCCCGGATGTTTCACGATCTGCCGTATCCTGGGTAAACCCTCGCGGAGCGGGGTCGCAATTATTGCTGGGGAGAAACGATACCAACTTGCGTAAGCTGTGTATTGCCGAGTGTTCAGAAGAAAACGTAAAATGGCTCACCCCGCTTTTTTCGGCATGCGCCGTGGCTCCGCCCAGATCCTCTTTGGAGACTTCTTCATGAGTCACTGTTTTGATGACATCGGGTCCGGTGACAAACATAAATGAGGATTGGTCGACCATTGCCACAAAGTCTGTAATTGCCGGGGAATACACCGCTCCACCTGCACACGGCCCCATGATCATGCTGATCTGGGGGATAACTCCCGACGCTTGCGTGTTCCTCCAAAAGATTTCGGCGTAGCCACCCAGACTCTCGACACCTTCTTGAATCCGCGCGCCTCCCGAATCATTCATTCCAATCACGGGGACTCCCGCTTTCAACGCCAGATCCATAATTTTACAAATTTTCGACGCATGAGCCGAAGACAGTGACCCGCCAAACACGGTGAAATCTTGCGAAAAAATCGCAACTTTGCGGCCGTCAATCTCTCCAAAACCCACAATGACACCGTCACCTAAAATTTTTTGCTCGGCCATCCCAAAATCGGTGCATCGGTGGGTCACTTGGCGATCGACTTCCAAAAATGTGCCGGGATCCAAAAGCAACTCGACCCGTTCGCGCGCGGTCAACTTCCCTTGTTCACGTTGTTTTTTCTGGCGATCTCTGCCCCCGGCTTCCCTCACACGTTCGTTTCGTTGATTCCACAATTCCAAGGCGGCTTGTTTCATCCCGCCATGCTACCAGTAGCGGTCATTTTTGCCGAGATCATGGTTTTTGAATCTATTTTTTTTGTTGAGTCCCTTATCCTGATCTTGTGAGGCGACTATTCATCAC
>JAIXVT010000341.1 GCA_027482725.1 Pseudomonadota bacterium
ATGAATAAAATGAATGCCCTGGGATTTCAGAAACGGCAAGGCTTGGATAACCACACTGTTCATTCCCAGCGCGCCTTGGCTCCCTCCAAAAATGAATAACGTGAAAGGATCTAAGCATGCTGGAGGGAGATCCGGAATAGTGGAACGGATCGGGTTCCCTGTTACTAAAACTTTTTTGGGATCAAACTGAAACGCGGCCTCTTGAAAGGCCAGATACACCCGATGCACCCAACGCGATAACCTTCTGTTGGTAAATCCTGATCGCGAATTCTGCTCCATAATTGCCGTTTTTATGCCTAAAAAAGGAGACAAGATGCGTGCCACCAACACCACAGGCCCAGAGGCATATCCTCCAACGCCTAAAACGGCTACGGGTCGATACACAATCAATAGAAACAAAGCCTGGAGCAAAGCAAACGGCAAAAGGAGAAGTGTTTTTATTTGGGTGATACGCGACACTCGGTTGAGCGGCCCAATAGGCAAACAAATCAGACGATAGCCCGCCTGAGGAACAAGTTTACTCTCTAGCCCTAAATGCGATCCAATGAACAAGACGTCACCGGACTGTCCGTGCTTTTTCAACCAGGCTTCGGCAATCGCCAGTCCTGGTAACACGTGTCCACCCGTACCGCCGCCCGCAAAGATCAATCGTTTCATGGTCTTCCCTTACCCCCAACGGTTTGCACCGACAACCCGTAAACAAAACCCAGAGCAAATAAGTTCATAATTAGCGCCGACCCGCCATAACTCACCAGAGGAAGAGTGAGTCCCTTGGTCGGCAGTAAGCCCATCACCACCGCCATATTGATCATGGCTTGGAGCGAAATCAAAACCATAATCCCCACACCCACAAAAAATCCAAACAACTGTCGTTGGGTGTTTAGTACATTCATGCAAATTTTTAGGCCGCGAATGAGCAGAAATACATAAAGTGCGATAACAGAAAGAACCCCCCATAAACCCAGTTCTTCTCCGATGACCGCAAAAATAAAGTCATTGTGGGCTTCGGGGAGAAAAAATAATTTCTCTTTTCCGTTCCCTAGCCCCTGCCCAAACCAAGACCCCCGATGCAGCCCGACCATGGATTGAATGACCTGAAACCCCTTGCCCGAAGCATCACGCCACGGATCTAAAAAAGTCATCACGCGGTCTTTACGGTAGGGCGAGGTAACAACTAAAACAGTGGCAATTATAGTGGCAAGACTCAAGCCCCCAAACAGGTAGCGTTTTTTTGCCCCACCCACCCAAAGTAAAATGAATCCCGTGAAAGCGATCAAAGCTGTAGAACCAAAATCCGGTTGGATAAGCAACAGTCCCATCATAGGGAGCACCAAAGTCAACGGAGCGACAATGCCTAATTTAAAATCCTGGGTGTTACGGGCATGTTGCACCAATTTAAAAAAAAAAAAAAAAATGGCCGCAAGTTTGGCCATTTCGGATGGCTGGAAACGTAAGCCCAAAAAAGAAATCCAACGCTGAGCGCCGCCCACCCGCGCACCGATGCCCGGGATCAACACCAGAACTAAAAATACTAAAGTCATAGCGACCCACTTTGGGGTCAAGCGACTCAACACCTCTGGGCGTAAACGGGAGCCTAGGACAAATGCACCGGCACCAATAACGGCATAAAGGATCTGTTTTTTTAAAAAGAAAAAACCATCGCCGGTGCGTTCTTCCGCATAAATGTAGGAGCTACTGTAAATCATCAGCAGCCCCCCAAAAAGCAATACCAATACCGCTATCAAGAAGCCCCGATCACCGTTCGGGTCAAACCACGATTTAGAGTTGGTGAACCAGTTTTTTAAAATAGTCGCCTCGCTCTTCAAAGTCGCGGAACATATCTTGGCTTGAGCAACCCGGAGATAACAAGATCACATCCCCGGTGCGCGATTTTTGAAACGAGATAAGAACAGCTTCTTCAAACGTGCCGACCAAATACGTTTCGGCAAAATCTCCAAGCGCACGATTCAGTTTTTCTTTAGCTTCGCCCAACAGGATAAGGAACTTAACTTTGTCTTTGACCAACGGAGCCACAGGAGCAAAATCCATATTTTTATCCTTGCCACCGGCAATTAAAATCACAGGACTCCGCTTAAACGCAGACAACGAGGCTTGCATGCTTTGGATGTTGGTGGATTTGGAATCGTTAAAGAAAAACACACCATCTTTTTTGCGAACAAACTCCAATCGGTGCGGCAGTCCCTTGAACTGCGACAATGCATTTTGAATTCCAAACGCAGAAACCCCCATTAACCGTGCGGCAACGATAGAGGCCATAGCATTCATCTTGTTGTGATCACCAAACAATTTAAAATGCTCCAGAGAATAGATTTCCTCTTTGCCCGTTACTTTAACGATGATCTGAGATTTCGCGGCATTAAAATAGGCTCCAAAAAAGTTTTCGGCAAAATCTCCTCCTACCGTCATCGGATCACGCGTAGTGTACCAAGCCACCTTCCCTACAGTTTCTTGGGCAAAGCTTTTAACGACAGGGTCGTCGGCATTCAACACCACCCAGGAATTCCTGTCACAAGCTTTCAAGAGTTTCTTTTTGGCATTGATGTAGTTTTCCATTGTACCGTAACGGTCCAGATGGTCTTGATCAATGTTGGTGAATACGGCAACCGCGGGAACCATTTTTTCTACGCCTTCGAGCTGATAGCTAGAAAGTTCGGCAACCGCTGCGATTCCGTTTTGGCCTTGATTGATAAACTCAATCAGCGGTGTACCCAAATTCCCACCCACAAAAACTTCTTTTTGGTCGGACTTAAACATCTCCCCAATCAAGCTGGTCACGGTAGATTTACCATTGGTTCCGGTAATCCCAATCAACGGGTGTTGTAAATTTTCAACCGCGATTTCGATTTCGGTTGTGATCGGTGTTCCTTTGGATTTAGCCATCTGAATAAACTGATGGTTTTGATGATGAATCCCCGGACTGACCACCACAACCTCTGCACCCATAAATGAGCGATCGGTATGCCCACCAAACTCGAACTCTACTTTGAGATCCCCCAAATCTTTGAGCACTTCCAAAAGCTCGGTGCGCTGTTTGGTGTCGGTGATCATGACACGGGCGCCCTGCTTGACCATGTATTTGGCCGTCGCAACGCCGGATTTACCACAACCTACAATCAATACTTTTTTACCTTTATACTTGCTCATAACTTTTATGACCTTACCTGAGCTTGAGGGTCGATAGCGTCAAAATTGCTAAAAAAATTGAAATAATCCAAAATCGAACAATGACTTTGGTTTCAGGCCAACCCTTAAGCTCAAAATGATGATGAATAGGTGCCATTTTAAAGATTCGTTTGCCTCGCAGCTTAAATGAGCCCACTTGCAACATCACACTTACCGTCTCCAAAACGAAAACACCGCCGCAAAGCACCAACAAAAACTCATTTTTGGTAATCACCGCCACGGTACCCAGTCCGGCACCGAGTGCTAGCGCCCCCACATCTCCCATAAAA
>JAIXVT010000018.1 GCA_027482725.1 Pseudomonadota bacterium
CTTATTGGCTTACGCGATTTTGTTCCCCGAGCGGGAAATGCTGTTTATGATGGTGTTCCCTCTCAAGGCGAAACAATTTGTGGGGTTGTTGATCGGGGTGGAGTTTTTAACGGCCGTTTTTTCAGGGCAAGGAGGGCTTGGCGCCATCGCGCACTTGTCTGGGATGGGGGCGGGCTACCTGTGGCTAAAAGTGGGCGCTTTAAAAAAACTTAAACTCACAACACGGTCTGGACCAAAAAAACCTCGCGCGTCGCACCTGAAGCTCGTCACGAGAAACGAAAAAGAAGATAAAAAAACCTGGCATTAGGCCGTGTCTGGAGTTCATTTTTATCTATTAAAAAAGTTTAAAACGGCTTTACGCGTTGACTTGATGACGCTCTGGCCGATAATAGGGGCATGGCCTTATTACAAGAATCCCTTCAAGAAAAAAAGTTCGATACCCGTCTCATTGACCGTCACCTTACCCGCGGCGTTGTGGCCGAAAAGGATTACCAAGCTGCAATTCAATCCTTGCCGAATGACAGCGAAGCCGCAGATTATGTGAGCATCGAAGTGCTTGATGATCTTGCGGACGTTTAGACTCCTCAACGCCCATTCCAAAGAAATCTATTCCTATGCCTGATTCACAGCCCAGCTCCGTCGAAAACATCATTATTATCGGCACAGGCCCTGCAGGTTTGACCGCAGCTGTTTATGCGGCTCGCGCCAACCTCAGTCCGGTTTGTGTCGAGGGCACCCAGCCTGGTGGGCAACTCACCATCACTTCGGATGTAGAAAATTATCCGGGTTTCCCGGAAGGTGTCATGGGTCCCGAACTCATGGAGCGATTCCGCAAACAAGCGGAGCGGTTTGGAACGCGGTTTGTTTCTGGTGATGTGCAAGCGGTTGACCTGAATCAACGTCCGTTTACGCTCACCTTTGCGGATGGTCGTCAGTCGAAAACGAGAGCGCTCATTATTTCTACCGGTGCATCCGCAAAATGGATCGGAATCCCCAACGAGCGGAGATTAATGGGGCGCGGGGTGTCGGGATGTGCAACATGTGATGGATTCTTTTTCAAGAATCAGGACATTGCCGTCGTGGGCGGTGGGGATACCGCCATGGAAGAAGCCACCTTCCTCACTCGGTTTGCAAAATCGGTAACGGTGATTCATCGTCGTGATACCTTACGCGCAAGTAAAGCCATGCAAGACAAAGCGTTTAAGAATCCAAAAATCAAATTCATTTGGGACACTGAGGTCAGCGATATCCTCGGTGAAAACGACGTGCAGGGGTTAAAGCTAAAAAACTTAAAAACAGGCGAATCCTCCGAGATGAAAGTTACCGGGTTGTTTGTGGCTATCGGGCATCAGCCCAACACGGGGCTATTCCAAGGCCAACTTCAAATGAATGAAACAGGTTATTTGTGGGTTGAGCCGGGAACGTCCAAAACTAGCCGCGCCGGGGTGTTTGCTGCCGGGGATGTTGCTGATCACGTTTACCGTCAGGCGATCACTGCTGCGGGAACGGGCTGTATGGCCGCGATCGAAGCCGAGCGTCTTTTAGAGTCCGAGGGTTCGCATTAGTTCGCGTCTTTCCTCTTTTGTTTACGTTATTCAAGTTGCACTGAGTTTTATCCGGGGAAAACGCACCGGCAGATTCCTGAGCTTTGTCTCAGGGCTTTCCATTTTTGGTGTGGCCTGTGGCGTGATCGCCTTGCTTGTGGTGACGAGTGTCGTCAACGGCTTTGAGAAAACATTGATCGATGCGGTGGTGAAATCTCAGGGTGATCTGATCATTTCTACCCGCGAACCTTCGTTAGACCCGTCCAAGATGATTCCAAAAATAAAAGAGCAAGTGCCGGGTGTGGTCGCGGTAACGGGATCGGTTTTGCTTGAGGCCATGTTTACGGGACCAAACGGGTCTTTTGCGGGGCTTATCGAAGGAATAGATTCGGACACCTATGGGCAAGTGGCTCGGATTCAGGATGTGCTGACGTCCGGATCAAGGCTCCCTGAAAATCGGGGAGAAATAGCGCTCGGGAAGTCGTTGGCCGAGCGCTTGGGGGTGGAATCTGGAGGGACGGTACGTCTGGTCACTTCCGCGCAGGATGACGGGAAGAATGGACCCCAAATCCAAGACTATCAAGTGGTAGGGATTATTCACCTCGGGTTACATGATTACGATGACCGTGTGGGCTTGGTCGGAATATCCGATGCTCGCGAAGCAGCGTTTGGAAATACCGAAACCGTCTTAGCGAATACCCTTCGTGTTCATTTAGATGATCCCCAAAGGGCGCACCAAGTCGGGCGTGATCTTGATTTGGCGTGGGGGTATCCGTATCGCTTTAAGGATTGGACGCAATTTAATAAAAATTTACTTTATGCCATTAAGCTAGAAAAAGCCGTTATTGCCGTGGTGCTGATGGCCATTGTTTTTGTCGGTGCATTCAACATTATCAGCGCACTGTTGATGTTGGTTTTTGAGCGTGAAAAAGAAATCAGCATGCTTCGGGTAACGGGTGCAAAACGTCGGCATTTATTTGTACTTTTTTCTTTTGTGGGGAGTTTTTTTGGAGTCCTCGGGACCGCTTTGGGTTGGGGTGTTTCTGCGGTTTTGGTCGCATTGCTCTAAACAACACGGTTTTTTTCGCTTCCAGCAGAGGTCTACCACATTGATGTTTTGCC
>JAIXVT010000319.1 GCA_027482725.1 Pseudomonadota bacterium
CCGCGGTTCCGGGTGCGCTTCTTTGGGCCGAGTCGATTCGGTCTCAGTGTCCGCCGGAGTTTAGGAAGAATATTTTTATTATGGATCAACTTGAGCTTGAAGAGCTTGCCGAACTTTTTCGGGCTTCGAAATCGGTAACCGCCCATGGAACGGGACCTTTACATCTTGCCGCCGCCGTGGGGGCCACTGTTCACGCTATTTTTCCTCCGATTCGTGTCCTAGGCGAAACCCGTTGGGGACCTTTGGCTGAACAACGCACAATTTGGACACCTGATGTGCCGTGTCCCGCTACCTATAAGTGCCGGGGGGCTCGGTGCCCCCACTTTGACTGTATGGATTTGTATAAGGAGCAACAATGAAACCACAACGACGTCAGGGCCCGGATTTAGGAGCATGGATCTCCGATGAGCGACTGGGCCAAGTTTTAAATCAATTCAAAAATAAAAAAATTTCTGTTTTGGGGGATGTTGGAATCGATCGCTACACCCAAGGCACCGTAGAGCGTATCAGTCCGGAGGCTCCTGTTCCGATTGTTCTGGTGCAATCCGAGAATTTAAAGCTCGGGTTGGCGGCCAACGTCGCGGACAATGTCCATGCTTTATCCGGTAGGGCAGATGTTTGCGGGATTATCGGTCAGGACGAAGACGCTCGTGACTTAGTAAAAATGTTAAAACACCAAGGGGTAAAGACGACAAATCTGGTTGTTGATAAAAAGCGTCGAACCATTCTGAAAGAGCGCATCGTCGCTGAAACTCAACAGATGCTCCGTGTGGATTTCGAAACGGTAGCCCCCATCGCAAAAGAAACGCATGCCCGGATAAAGCGTAAGGCATTGGTCTCTGCTCGATTCGGTGACGCGGTCATTATTGAAGATTATGCGAAGGGAATGTTTTCAGAGGAGTTGATTGAAGCGGTGGTGCAGGTTGCAAAAAAACGGAAGGTACCGGTCTTGGTAGATCCTCACGTAAAGACTCCGGTAGAATGGTATCAGAATGTAACCCTGCTTACTCCCAATAAAAAAGAAGCCGAAGCCCTTTGTGGCTTTCGTATTTTAAATTCGCAGGATTTAAAAAAAGCAGGAGACTGGATCATCAAAAAAACCAAAGCTCAAAGTTTGGTGATCACACTCGGAAAAGACGGTATGGCGGTGTTCTTGGGAGAAGGGCGTCCTCCGTTCACTATACCGACCTATGCTCAGGAGGTATATGACGTTTCGGGTGCGGGCGATACGGTTATTTCCGTGCTTGCCATGGGGCTTGCTTCGGGGGCAAACCTTATAGAAAGCGCATTTATTGCAAACCTCGCTGCGGGTGTGGAAGTCAGTAAACGTGGAACTGCAACCGTTAGCATCAGTGAAATTTTTGAGGCTTACCACCGTTGGGCATAGAAAAAAGGAGATCCGATGAAAACAATTACCATGAAAGACTTAGAGACCATTCATGCACAACTCAAATCCAATGAAGTCATTGTCGATGTACGGACGCGTGAGGAATTCGCTGAGGGTCATGTTCCCGGGGCCTTAAATCGACCTGTCGACGAAATAGACCAAGCCGCCTCGGAGTTAAAAAAGTACGATCAGATTTTTTTACATTGTCGCTCGGGTGGGCGGGTTAAAGTGGCGGGAGCCATTTTGGAATCGTTAGGGGTGACGCAAATTTCCGGGGTCATTCAAGGCGGGTTTCCCGAGTGGAAAAAATAAAATAGGCTATCCCTCGACCGAGGAATAGCCCAAGTCATCTGAACGCGTTAGATTTAGATCGCGTTTTTGTAGTTCACAGACGAGACTTTAGTGACATCTTCACCCCGACATCCCGTTTCTGAGCAGGTGTTGCTCACACGGCAGCCGTTACGGGTCAAGTAGTCTGTTTCCCCACGGACCAACACTCCTTCGATTTGTCCAGTGCGCTTGTTGAGGACTGCCGATCCCGAGTTACCGCCAAAAGAGTCGGTGGTTGCGATGAAGTATCCCCGTTTTGAGTTGTCACGTACTTTTCCGCCGTCATCAATTTTTGTCGGTAATCCAGCGGGGTGGCCGATCATGACAAGTTCGGTCCCGTTTGAAATCTCTTTAAACATATTTCTTCGGGCAAAGCGCAGGGGGATTCGTCCGACCACGGGACGGTCGATTTCGACGACGGCCCAATCGGGGCCATCGGATAGTTCCTCACGTTTGACGATGCGCTTGCAGTTGAACACATTTTGTTTTTTTGCGAGGAACGGGTAGCTTTGGGGTCCTGACATCGAATAGTCAAAGACAAATGCCGTTGCCGCACAGTCGCTGGCATCCGTAATGCAGTGACCTGCGGTAAGGATCAAATTCGGCCCTATCAATGCACCTGAGCAAAACGCGGCATTAGGTTGATCAACAAATTTTTCAGTTGAGCACATGCGCATAGACTGGCCAAAAGTTTTTTTGGAAAGAGCAAAGTCACCGTTTCCATTTGGGGTCATCGTTTCTCGTAGGATTAAAGCAACCGTAGATTTTGCCCAACGTACCTGCTGTTGGTCTTTAGCCTCGAACAGGTCTCTTCGGTCGTCTTCACCGTAAATGACCTTTTCTTGAGCTGATGCTGGAATACTGAGCGCGATTGCGCCGAGTAGACTGAGAACGTTAATGATTCGCTCCATGATTTCTCCCTCCCATCCTTGGGGTTGATTTGATTTTATTATTTTGATTGATGAGGTTTCATTAGTTCAAGTGTAAAGTTTGGTTTTCTTGAAGGGCGATACTCCGTGGAGTTGCGGCAGGAGGTGCGGTGCGTTAGTTTTTGGATTCTTTTAAAAACCAAAAAGCACTCAAGGCAAGAATCGTGATTCCTGCAATCCAAAATGGCAAATGAGCGGAGACGCTAAACGCAAGAATTCCGCTAAATGGCCCAAAGATTCGAGCTAGACTGCCGAGCCCTTCTTTGGCTCCGAGCATGGTGCCTTGTTCGTGTTCTGCGGTACGACGAGATACCAGGCTTGCAAGGCTCGGGTTAATGAAGCCGGACCCTAAAGCAAGAGGAACGGCCAAAAGAAAAAATGATCCGTAAGATGGCGCATAAGAGAACGCAAGCATGGCAAGTCCTTGCAGGATAAATCCGTAAAACGCCAATCGGGATTCTCCCCAAATGGGAATAAGTTTTCGGATCAATCCCCCTTGGATCAGGGCGCCCAACACTCCACTCCACATTAAAACAAAACCTGTTTGTCTCGCGGCATGGGTCGTGTCGAGATCAAATCGCGTCTGGATCAACAAACTAAATACCTGTTCTAAATTTGAAAATGCAAAAGTAGCGACAAAACTTGCTAAAAGAGCGCGCACCAAAGCTGGGTTAGTCTTGAGTTTAAAGAGGTATTGAAAAGCAAACCAACGACCACAATGTTTTTGGGCATCTTTTGCGCGAGACCGAAGTTCCAGACTTAGGGATTCTTTGAGTCGGATCGCGGCAAGAAAAAAATTCAATAAACAAATCGCGCCTGCAATGAGTCCGGGAGCAGAAAGACCGTAAACCGATGCGGAGATCCCACCGATAGGGGGTCCCAAGGTAAACCCAATTCCAAATGCGGCCCCGATGAGGCCCATTCCTTTGGCTCGGTTTTCTGGCGTGGTAACGTCCGCGATGTAAGCTTGAGCTGTGGTGATATTTGCCGCGAAAGCTCCCGCAAAGGCCCGGGTCAAGATCAGTGCGGGGATTGATGACGCAAACGCAAAACCAAAATAAGAAAGTGCGCTACCGAGCAAAGAGATCAGTAAGATTGGGCGTCGTCCAAACCGATCCGACCAAGCGCCCCACAAGGGAGAAAAGAAAAACTGGAACACAGAATAAATCGAACCCAGAATTGCAAGTTCCCAAGCCGTAGCCCCAAAGTGACGGCCATATATTCCGACGAGAGGAATAATCATTCCAAAACCGACCAGATCAATAAATACCGTTGAAAAAATTACAAAGATTGCCGATTTGGATTTCATCACGTTTGAGCTTAGGCTAGAAAACGATGAACGCAAATACCCAAGCCTTCCAACAACTCACGCCTGATCGGGTCGTTGCGTCGATTGAACAACTTAATCTCCCTCAGCGTGAGCTGTTAACAGGTTTTTGTTTACAGCTTGCAAGCTACGAGAACAGGGTTTACGAAATCGAGTTCGAACCTGGGGGGCGTGAGCTTAGGGCCGTAGCCAAGTTTTATCGCCCGGGGCGTTGGTCGTTTGAACAAGTTCAAGAGGAACACCAGTTTTTGCAGGATCTTGAGGATGCCGAAGTTCCGGCAGTGAATTCCATAGCTCTGGGCCAGGTGGAATTGGACGCATCAGTTAACGCATCATTGGTTTATGCGCTGTTCCCCAAAGTAGGCGGACGTCAGCCTGAGGATCTTGATCGCGACCAATTATTGCGTCTCGGGCGTTTGATCGGGCGGTTGCACACGGTGAGTCGTCTCCGTAAATCGATTCATCGCCCACGATTGACTCCCGACTCTTACGGGGTAGAGAGATTAAAAATCTTACTGGATTC
>JAIXVT010000182.1 GCA_027482725.1 Pseudomonadota bacterium
ATTCAAAAATGCAACACTGTCCCACTCGATCCCCGTAACTCGGTGTTGTTGCAAGCCGTGGGATGATACTTCCATCACGACATGAGTGGCACCCAAGCGGTAGACTTCGCTCAGCCATTCTTGAATCCAGTCAGGATCAGGCGTGGTGTTGGTCGTATTCCAAAACTGTCCTTTGAATTTTCCACCGTTCGTACCTAACAAAGCGCAAGAAATCCCGAGACCATTTAAGGCATGAAAAATTCGATGAGTGACTGTCGTCTTGCCGCTGGTTCCCGTTACCCCGATCATTTTGAGTTTAGATGACGGTCGTCCTCGGATCAGACTTGCGGCAATACCGTGTGCCGGTTGGGCAAGCGACCCCCAGTGCTCGATGGGAATCTCCGAAGAACTTTGAGGGTTGTGGGGGGGATTGTGATCGGTGATGATCGCTCCCGCGCCGGCGCGCACGGCCTCTGAAAGGAATTCCATACCGTGCCGACGTGCGCCTTGGAGTGCGAAAAACAAACTGTGAGGGGTGATGTTTTTCGAATGAGCGGTTACCTTTGCAAATCGCGAACGTTCGAGCAGTTTTTGAATACGATCGACAAGTGGGGTAAGGTCTTTTGGCGTGAGCATTACCCCTACACTAGCGGGTTATCGTTTAAGCTCAAGTTTGATTTCAGTATCCGAATTCAGAGCGCTACCCGGGCTAGGGCTTTGGGACTGAATCCAGCCGTGTCCTGAAATTTTTACTTGGGATGGGGCCCTATTCAGAAGGACTAACGCCTCCGAAGCGCTCAGCCCCACAACCGCAGGCATTGATCCCGACGTGTCTGGAAACAAGTGAGCAGATCCGGTTTGCAAGATCACAGGGGGGGGCGTCGCGTCTTGAGGGGGCGTTTCGGAATGGCTTGGAACAACGGAAAGTTTCTGCTCCATGAGAGGAGACAGGGGCTCTGGAATTTTTTCGGTGGCAGGAACAGTGAATCTGTTCAGTGTTGCTTTCATCACGGATTGAAATAAAGGTACCGCCGTTTCTGATGCGTAATAAATACCTTTCGGATAGTCCACCCAAGTCAGTGCAACATATTTTGCGCGGGGATGGACCACATACCCGGCAAACGATGAAATGTAGCGCACCGTGGAGTAGCGTTTTGTTTTAGGATCAACGGTTTGAGCAGTTCCCGTTTTTCCTGCAATTCTAAATCCGGGGATTTTCGCTTTTTTTCCCGTGCCGTGTTGGCCTTCGGTGACGTTCAACAGTGCTTGTGTAATCGCCTCTGTTGTTGATTTCTTCAGAAGCGGAATGCGTTGATTTTTTGCAAACGATTCGTCTACTTTAAAAAAAGTGGGTTGAACCAAAAATCCGCCATTTACAAAACTGGCATAGGCGCGCGCGATTTGGAGTGGAGTCGCTGTGAATCCTTGACCAAACCCCATGGTCGCTAATGTTAAGGGTTGGATTCGTTTTTTAACGTCAGGTAGCCATCCCGAGATTTCTCCCGGAAATGCGGAGCCAGGTTTAGTCCCAAGGCCGAAGGCTTTCAGTGAGGAGATAAATTTTTCGCTGCCGAGCTTGAGGGCCAAATTCGCAGACGCGCAGTTTGAGGATACCTCGAGGAGTTTCTCCAGTGTGATTTCACTGAATTTTTCGTGCGATTCGGCCTCGCTGATCGTTTTTCCTTGGATCACAATTTTACCGTTTCCACCGTAGATTCTAGAGTTGATTTTATATCCAGCCTCAAGGGCTGTAGCGACAAGGAGCGGCTTAATTGTAGATCCAGGTTCATAGGTGTCGGTGACCGGTTTAAGTTTGTGGCGTGATTCGTCCGAATGGGCAAGGGCTAAGATTTCTCCCGTGTCCGCATCTAGGACAATGGCAAGGGCTTGTTCGGCACGCAGGCGTTCTCGGGAAAATTTAACTTCTTGCTCGACAGCGTACTGTAAAGACGCGTCAATCGCGAGTTCAATGGTGCCCCCATCCTGTTGCTCGCTGATTTTTGTTCCTAGAGAAACGGTACGCCCCAACGCATCACGTACTCCGTCCACTGTTTTAGATTTCCCTTTGAGGGTATCGTTTTTCCAAAGCTCAATACCCTCTATGCCTTCGTTATCAATATTGACGTTACCTAAAACAGATCCTGCCAAGCTCCCATGCGGATAGATCCTTTGCATTTCTTTTACGATCCATAATCCTTCGGGGAGGCTTTGGTCAGGTTGAATTAATCCCGTTTTTTTAAAATGAGCCTCGCGTTGCTCCCTCACGGATCGCTCTATCCACACAAATGTTTTTTGAGAGTCGTATTTTTTTTTTAGCACGGGGACGGGAATGTTTAATGCGCGGGACATTAAAAGGAGTGTGGCCCTGGATTTCAAAAATTTACTGGGATTTCCGGCGAGAGACGAGGTTTCGATATTGATCGCCAGAGGTTCTTGATTGCGATCAACGATGAGTCCTCTTCTGTTTTTACTTTGGATTTTGCTTTGGAATTGGCGTTGGGAAAGTTGTGCAAGCTTTTGGTCGCCAATCGCTTGAATGCTCACTCCTCGATACACCAGAGCACTTGAAAAAAAAGAGAAAATTAAAAATACCCCCTGTAGACGCAAGCGGTAGTTTTGAATCGGCAACATCGGAGTTTGCGTCGTCATGGGTATCTCCTGAAGGATTAAGGATCATCTTTTAGTATAATAATTTTATCCGCAGTCGGAGGGTGTAGTTTAAATTTTTGTTTTGCCAGAGCTTCCAGATGTCGGGGCGATCGGAGTTGCGATAGTTTCAGGTCCAGGCGCTCACTTTCGATCTTTAAATTGTTCAAGACCTTTGCACTTTGTCCCAAGCTATATGTTGTTTTTACGAGCGAAAGCCTGAGTGCCACAGTGAGAAACGAAAAGCAAAAAAGCGCAAAAACCACAGGGAGAGGGAAAAAACGCTTCATTCTTTCAGGTTAAACGCGGGTCTTTTTTACGGCAACTCTCAGTTTTGCCGATCGTGATCGGGGGTTGAGTGCGATTTCCTGATCGTCAGGTTCGATCGCCTTTTTGGTAATGACGTCCAGATCGGGATGGTTTCGGAAAGCATGTTTTATCTTGCGGTCTTCAAGCGAGTGAAACGTCAATATTCCAATCGGACATCCCGGGAGCAATAAGGGAATCCAGTTTTCCAAAATTCGGTCCACCTCTTTCAATTCATCATTCACCCAAATCCTCAGGGCTTGGAAGCTCCGTGTTGCGGGATGAATGCGTCCATGGCGGTCTTTGGGCGGAAAGCAGGAAGCGATGGTTTGTCCTAATCCCAAGGTCGTGTCGGGCAGGTGGCCTTGATTGCGGAGGCTGATCAACTTTTTGGCGATAAACCGTGAGCGACGTTCCTCGCCAAATTCAAACAGAACTTGAGCCAATTCGCTTTCAGACACGGTTTGGAGTTTTTCGGCAAGCGTTTCTCCTTGAGTCGGGTCCATGCGCATATCCAGCGGACTCGGGTATCGAAAGCTGAAGCCGCGCGTTTCGGAGTCAATCTGATCACTTGATATTCCAAGGTCGGCAAAGATGCCAACAACGGGATGATTGATTTTTTGGGGAGCTGATCCGAAACGAGAAGAAATGAGCTTGAGGTGGCCTGTGCGGAGATCTTCTTGGAATTTGAGTTGCGCGCGGGCAAGGGCATCGGGATCTTGATCGACTCCGGTAACAAAAAACTCATTATTTAGGCCTTTTTTTTGAATTTCCTTCAAAAAGGCACCTGAATGCCCCCCTCCACCAAACGTGAGATCCACCACCGTTCCGGGCGGCTTAAAGTGTGGGAACGCTACGGAAAGGTTGGAAAGGTGACCGCAAATATGATGGGTTACAGGATCAGATAGAATCGGAATATGGCGAGAAGGTTGAAGGTTCACTTGAGCTCCGGTCATAATAAATGGGATAAGTATTCGTTCAATAAAGATTTTTACTTGTCCCCTGTTTTGGGAATGAGTAACCTTTAAAAGTGGCGAAGAACCCGTATTTAGTTCCCAATAATAATCGTATTTATCTCAATAAAAAGAAGCAAAAGATCGCCACGGATATCCTTGAGCGGTATACCGGCAGTTCGGTAGGGCAGTTTCAAAAGCAAGTTATCTTGACCAACTTCGAATATTACCTAGAGCGTTTTCAGGTGCTCAGCAACGGAGTTCGAACGCGGGGCTCGGCGATGAGTGCGGTGCACTCTGAAAAATTCGGGGTATCTATTGTTAACTTTTCGATTGGATCTCCTACTGCTGCGATCATCATCGAAACCTTGTCTGTGATTAACCCTCAAGCGGTGTTGTTTTTGGGAATGTGTGGAGGGTTGCATTCGTCGCTAAAAAAGGGAGATTTTATCCTTCCTACGGCTGCGATTCGTGACGAAGGGGTGTCCCACCATTTTATGCCGCGTCAGGTACCGGCGCTTCCCACATTTAAAATTCAAAAGTTTGTCTCAGACATTATCGTCGAAAAAGGATTTGATTATCGCACGGGCGTTGTCCACACCACGGATTATCGCTTTTGGGAATTCGACGATAAGTTCAAAGCCGATCTCCATCACGAACGCTCATTAGCAATTGATATGGAGACCGCAACGTTGTTTATCGTGGGGTTTATTAGCAAGGTTCCCATTGGGGCTTTGCTTTTAGTCTCGGATCTGCCCTTGAAGCGGAACGGGATCAAAACCAAACGTTCGGCAACCTCCGTATTTAGGAAGTACACCGATTTACACCTTGAAATTGGCATCAAATCAATGAGTGAAATCGCCGACAGGGGCGAACACATTCGACACTACCGATGGTGATTCCATGATTCAGAAAATCTTAGATTATTTTACGAACGATCTCGCAATTGACTTGGGCACGGCCAATACGTTGGTGTTTGCCAAGGGTCGCGGTTTGATTATGAACGAACCGTCGGTGGTGGCAATCCATCGTAATGCGCGCGGCCAGACCCGGGTTTTGGCCGTGGGTAAAGAAGCCAAAGACATGTTGGGCCGCACTCCGGGTTCGATTCAGGCTATTCGTCCTTTGAAAGACGGGGTGATCGCTGATTTTGAAATCACCCAAGCCATGTTGAAGCATTTTATTACCAAGGCGTCTGAGGGGCGGAGCATGATCCGTCCACGGATTATGATTTGTATTCCTTACGGGATCACCCAGGTGGAGAAACGAGCGGTGAAAGAGTCCGCGCAATCTGCGGGTGCCCGAGAAGTTTATCTGATCGAAGAGCCGATGGCAGCCGCAATCGGTGCGGGACTTCCCATCCGTGAGCCCTCCGGAAATATGATTGTGGATATCGGTGGGGGGACTACCGAAGTCGCGGTCATTAGCTTGGGCGGGATTGTTTACTCCAAGTCGGTGCGCGTTGCCGGGGATAAGTTTGATGAGTCGATCGTCAATTATATCAAGCGTAAGTACTCGTTGTTGATTGGCGAACGCACGGCCGAGCAGATCAAAATGCAGATCGGTTGTGCTTATCCTTTCGAAGATGAAAAAACCTATGAAGTCAAAGGGCGCGATTTAATCAGCGGTGCACCTAAGACAATCGAATTGAATAGCGAAGAAATTCGTGACGCCTTGTCTGAGCCGGTGTCTGCCGTAGTGGATGCGATTAAAACCGCACTTGAGCGCACACCCCCTGAACTTGCTGCGGACATTGTGGACAACGGGATTGTGTTGGCTGGCGGCGGAGCCCTACTTGCCAATTTAGACGTCTTGATCAAAGAAAAAACAGGACTCCCTGTGACTGTTGCCGAAGACCCTCTGACTTGCGTGGTGCGCGGGTCTGGTATTGCACTAGAAGATCTTGATCTTCTCCGCAAAGTTACCGTGATGTAGTCATGGCATACAACAAGCGCGATTTTTTTTACCATAAGGCGAAAAAAGAAAACTACGCCGCGCGCTCCATTTATAAGTTAGAAGAAATTGATCAGCGTTACCGCGTGGTCAAGCCTCGGGGAATGGTTTTGGATTTAGGTGCGTCGCCGGGATCTTGGTCGCAGTACCTTTCTGAACATGTAGGACCCGAAGGGAAGGTGTTGGGCGTAGATCTGTTACCCATTCAAATCACGTTACCGAACGTTAAGTTTATTCAAGCCGATCTGCGCGATCTGAACTTGGACGTGGTTTTTGCTGAACAGGGGTTTGGTCCCAAGTTTGATGGAGTATTTTCCGATATGGCTCCTAAAACAACCGGGATAAAAATTACGGATCAGGTGCGGTCATTTGAGTTGTGTGAGCTTGCGGTCAGTGTCGGCGTGCGATTTTTAAAACGCAATGCCCCGTTTGTGATGAAGTTTTTTCATTCGGATGAATACAAAAAATTAGAACTGTTGATGAAACCGCATTTTGAGCGAGTGACGGCGCTTAGGCCCGAGAGCACGCGTAAAGAGAGCAAGGAAATTTTTTTAATTGGGTTAGGGTTTAAAGGGTAGTGAGAAGCTTATCACATTGTGGTTTGGATTGCTCCAGGGCAAGGCGCACATCTTGGAGCGTCTTGACCGAGCCAAATGTCTCTAAAATTTGGTCAGGTTGCAAATAGGGGCGCGACCTCCATGCCTGGATTAGGGCATCTGTAGTTGGGGTAAGGGGTAAAAATTTTATAAATTCTTCACGTTCAAGCTGAAGTTGTAAAAACTCTAGCAAATGTCGATCGTTTAACGTTCGCACCAATTTTGACCAGTAGAAGTCACTGCTTTTCCATGGGGTTTCAGGAGACTTTGAGTGTTGATCTAAAATGAAATCAATACGGGAGCGAGTGTATTCTGCAAAAGAATCGTGATTCGTATGACCTTCAATCCAATACGCGTATCGTGGGACACCGTTGATGTCGTACTGCATCACCGAATTCAAGAGTTGTCCAAACGCTTGGGACAATTTTGCATTTGAAAAAGAGACCCGCCCTTCTGGGAGGGTTGCGTAAATGTC
>JAIXVT010000297.1 GCA_027482725.1 Pseudomonadota bacterium
AGCGTTAATTCCTAACGTGATCAGATCGTAAATCGCATGCGTGCGGAGTGCCGTGTTTTGTAAATCATTCAACACCGCCACGAAACTGGGATCGGTAAGCACTTCGGTAAACTTGGCATTCGCCAAAAGTGGACGCAAAAAACGCAAGGCTACCGGAGCTTGAGGGAGCGAAAATATCCGAGCCGTTGCATCAAATGCCGGATCTAGCGGGCGTGACCAGCGACAAAAAGGACGAGCAATCCAAGGGAGAGGACGAATGTCGTGTTGAAACGCTTCGATCATCGCTTTCCCTGTGGGCTGTTGGGATAAATGCTTAAGTACGGCATTGATGGGTTTTTCAGATTGAAATCTCCCCTCGAAACACGTGATCGAGGTTTGCGAAATCGCTTTGGCTTGCTCTGAAAGTGTTGAGAGTTCAGATCTTTCCACCAGCGTTGAAAAAAAATCCCCTAAATTTTGGAGAGATCTTGAGTTTTCTACCTGCGCTAACTGGTCTAGCGTCGTTTTGAGCTTTGCCTCTCCAATGAGTGAAAGAGATTTTTCCGCCCATTTCCGGTGAGTTTTGACCGTTTGCACGAAACGCTCAAAGTGATCGGTGATGACGACTTCTTGCGCAAATCTCTGCCATGCTGCGGTTTCGGCAAGGGCGGTCAAATCCAGCATTCGCCCAAAAGGCAGATCGTTCGGGAGATGCCCTGCAAGAAGAGCGAGGTCTTTCCGGCTTTGGGGATCATCAAGTAAGGTCGAGGTTTCTTTCATGAACCGTTGACCCTCTGGGCGATCTAAAATCGAAATCCAGCTTTCAATGAGTTTTGATAAATGATCGGGATCGTTCCGAATCGCCAAATTGATTTCATCAGCGACGGTTTGGAGGTCTTGGTCACTCCATGCGTCGGTAAGGGCGGTGATGCCTTCTAGGGTTGGGTCTTGTCCCAAACACCGCGCCAGCGCCTTGAGGTCTTTTCCGGCAAGTTTTTGCGATCCTAAATTGAGGCTTTGGCAGTCTTGGCCACGACTCCGGTCACGGTAGGTTTCAAGCGGGGATAATTTTTCGCTGCATCCCGGAGCCAAGCCCAAGAAAACAGAAAGTCCCCCAATGCGTAAAACCCCTCTTAAGCTCACAACGTGTAATCGTCTTCGGGGGCTTTAGGGCGCCTGATCGGTGCGCTTTGTCCCGAAGCTGCTCCTTCATGAGTAAGGTTTGCAAACAAGGTATACTGACCCATCCAGGCCAGCTTGACGGTTTGTGTTTCGCCATGCCGGTTTTTTGCCAAGATGAGTTCAGCAACTCCGCGCTCTTCCGAGTCCTGATTGTAGTAATCATCTCGATAAATGAACGTGACCAAATCCGCATCTTGTTCGATTGCTCCGGATTCCCGGAGGTCGGAGAGCATGGGGCGTTTATCGTTACGGGTTTCAACTCCCCGAGAAAGTTGGGATAACGCAATAATCGGCACACTCAGTTCCTTGGCCAGTTCTTTAAGTCCTCGGCTGATTGCTGATATTTCTTGTTCGCGGTTTCCACCCTTGCTTTCACTCCCTTTGGGGGGCCGCATGAGTTGCAAGTAATCGATGATGATCACATCGAGACGCTTTTCTCGCGCCTTTAGGCGTCGGCAGCGGGAGCGTAAATCCATGACACTTAAGCCGGGAGAATCGTCCACGTGAATCGGTGCGCTAGCAATTTGCTCCGATGCTTCGATGAGCTTTCGGAATTCCTCACGCGAGAGCTGCCCCGTTTTTAACCGCTTGGAATCAATGCGAGTAAGCGCGGATAAAATCCGAGTTCCCAATTCCTCTTTGGACATTTCCAATGAAAACAGTGCGGCAACCCCGCCGTTTTTTATCGAGCAATGCAGGAGCGCCGAGATGAACCAGGAGGTCTTTCCCATCCCGGGACGTGCCGCAACAATTGTAATTTGCCCGGGATGTAATCCCGTGGTGAGACGGTCAAAATCGATAAACCCGGTTTCAAGACCGACCACTTCTTTTGCGCCACTCAGATAAAGTTCCTGGAGGCGCGACATGTTGCCCGATACGATTTCGGCAATCGAGGAAAATGAGCGTTGAGATTTTTTCTGGGCCACTTCAAAAATCTTTGTTTCGGCCTCGTCAATGTAGCTCTCGGTGTTTTCGACTCCATTGAGTCCTTGATCAATAAGCTCCGAGCAGGCTTGGATCAAGCGCCTTTGGAGCGCTTTTTGTCGGACCAGGTTTGCGTAATGCGTGACGTTGGCAATGCGGAAGCCTTCATCAAAAAAGCTAAATAAAATCTGCTGACCTCCGATGCTGTCATACCACCCACGCTCTTTGAGCTTTGCGGTGAGCAAAACCAAATCCACGGGTTGCCCGCTGTCCATCAGGACGCAAGAGAGCTCATAAATTTTTTGATGAGAGTCCAAAAAAAAATCCCGCGCCTCAAGTCCGAGCTCTCGGACGAGATCCAGCGCAGGATTGTTCATTAAAACAGCACCGATGACGGATTTTTCCGCATCAATGTCTTGCGGTAATCGCTTACGGAGTGCGGGATTCATGTTATCCAAGCGGATACCCCCCTTTGTCCTCGCGGTAACCGGTTATTCAGCTTCTTTAGCAACCCAAACTTTAATCTGAGCAGACACTTCTGGAAGAAGCTTAACTTCTGCGGAGTGAACGCCAAGAGCCTTGATCGGAGTCGGGATCGTGATCATGCGCTTTTCTATGGCGTAACCCGCGGCCTTGAGCGCTTCAGCAACGTCTGCCGAAGTCACCGAGCCAAACAACTTGTCTTTTTCTCCCACTTTGCGGGAGATGTTGCAGGTAAAGCCTTCAAGTTTTTTTGCAAGCTCTTCAGCGCTGAGTTTTTCAGCAGCACGCTTTTTCTCAAGCATGCGCTTTTGGTGCTCAATAGCGGCAACGTTTGTTTCGTTTGCCGGAGCACAAAGTTTTTTGGGAATCAAAAAGTTGCGCGCGAAGCCATCAGATACTTTGATAACATCGCCAATGCGACCTACTTTATCGACGTTTTCTTTTAATACGACGAGCATGAAAATCTCCTTAAAATTGCAGACTTTTAAGATTGAACGAATTTGGACCGAAAGTCAAACCATGTATCAAAAACACCTACCGCAATGAGAAGCGGAGGGGCAATAAACACGGTGAAAAATGTGAGGAGCAAACGGAGTAAACCAAAAACTTTAAATCGATTTAAGCCTGCAATGAAAACGCTTAACCCCTGGAGGCCGTAGACCAAAAACAAAATTTTCATCGCATTCAGAGAAAGGGTGTAGGGCAAATGCTCCAAAAAAAGAA
>JAIXVT010000037.1 GCA_027482725.1 Pseudomonadota bacterium
ATCCCTTCGACCCCACCCAAACCCCGCACCCCTTTGAGCTTGGATGAAAGCACTCGGGGCATAAATGCTGTTGTGGGTTCGGAAATTAAAAAACGAAGGAGTTTTTGCTCGGGGGTTTGAAAGAACAGGGTTTCAAGAGTTGGTGCAGGTTTGTTTGTTCTTGCCATAGATTCGGAGAATCATACCCGAAGTTTATAATTTTCGCTTGGTTGATTTTTGCCACCAGGACTAAGCCCTTGAAATCACGTCTATATTATTAATTTTCTACGACTTTGATCTAAAGTGGCGCAGGGCAACATGACACCAGAGTTTTTTGTTTTTTTTAAACCCCTACCACCATCCCGCCAAAAAAGACTGTAATTTCAAGACGTTCTGATACAGCCCACCGGGGGACACGACGCTCACGAACTTGGCACGATCTTCGCTCTAAGGGTAGCGCCGACACGGGAAGGATCGGCCACTATGAAGTCAGAACACATCCAGAATTTTAAAAAACTATTCGAGACCCAACGCCAAAGCTTGGTCACAGCGATCCAGTGGACGGATCACGAATATACGATCCGTTCTGAAGACCTGAGCGACGAAGTCGACTTGACCGCAGTCGAACTTGAGCAAGGGATGCGCCTGCGCCTTAAACAACGCGAACTGGTGTTTTTAAGAAAAATTGATCAGGCTTTAGAACGCATCCAACAAGGAACATTTGGGTTTTGCGAGTCCTGCGAAGAACCCATCGAAGAATCCCGCCTCAAGGCACGCCCAACCGCGTCGATGTGCATCTCCTGCAAAGAGCAAGAGGAGCGCATGGAAAAAAGAACAAACCCATTTTCCGTCCTACGCACAGCCTAATCCAAACAGGCCCATCTTTTAGGCACGGGGGACTTTAGTTTTTCACGGACGAATTCAACGGGGTAAAACAGAATGACCAATAGGCGGGCTCCATGGACGGAACGCGCCTATTTTTTTGAGGGGCTGTTTGCTCCAGACAACCACACCGAGCACGGAACATCAGTCACTAGATCAAATGTCGGAGTAACCCCTAACGAAAGGGCTAGAATAAATCGCCTTAACTCAGGGTGAAGCGATGCCGAATTATCCTCTAAAAAGGGAATTGCAGGTGGAGCGCTGAATTGATGACGACGCACAACCCACTCGGCATAGCATTCATTAATTCTGTTGCGCAGGTGAGAGGGAAGATGAGTTTTGGGATTCTTTGCATGTCGCTCTAAATCCTCAAGATCCATGCTTTCCCAGCGCTTTTGACTTTTTAAAATGCTTTCAAAAAGCGATTGGATGTCCTGGTGATCAAGAAAATTAAAGCGATACTCTGTGTTTTTAGATCGATACACAACAACAAAGTCCTTTTCTCCAGCAGAGGGACCGAGTAGCGGATCAATGAAAGTTTGAGCAAAACTACGAACTCCGCTTAAACTTTCCAAAATCAAAAAAACAACTAAAAACATAGAACAATCTCGCTTATGAGATCTTAATTATTACACAAATAAAGTGTAAATCAAACTTTTAGTGAACCCGCTCGCCCCTTCGACCCAAGACCGTGGTTCCCTCCGCTCGCTCCTGTTCCTCTTTACACCCCAAACAAAGCGTTGTGGTCGGGCGCGCCTGCAAGCGCTTAAGCTCGATTGTCGCCCCACAAGATTCACACTCGTCATAGGTGCCCTCATCGATGCGGCGTAGGGCTTCATTGATCTTTTTTAAAGTCATGACCTCGCGGTTTTTGAGCTGGAGCCGCACACTTTGCTCAATGTCCTTGGTGGCCTGATCTACTTCGTCTTTATCTTCATCAGGACGAACATAAAAGTTTTCGTCGATAACCCGTGTATTGAACAGGATGTGCTCACGCTGAGCGATAAATAATTTTTTGAATTTTGTGAGATCGGTCTTACGCATCTTTCCCCCCAGAAAGTTTGCAAACGGCATGATGTTGAACACGATGAATAACGTCCTTAAAGCTTTTAAGACTTCCCTCCTCTTAAAGTATCTAAGACCATTTGGCTAATACTTTCTAAAGACTCCATCACACCAACCCCCTGGGACGCGATCGCTTCAATCGTTTTTTTCCCCTCAGGATTAAACAGCTCTTCAAGCTCCAAAAGCGTCGCTGCATTGGGGAGGTCCCGCTTGTTATACTGCAAAATCATGGGGATTTTAGCCGAATTTAGGCCTAACCGGGCCATTGCAGATTTAAACGCTTCAAACGCCTCAAGGTTGGCATCCATACGGTCGCGGTTGGAGTCAAAAACAAAAACCACTCCATCCATGCCACGGAGCACAAAATCTCGTGACGCATCGTAGAAAATTTGACCCGGGATAGAGTACAAATGGAGCCTCACTTTGTATCCGCGCACTTCTCCAAGACCAAGCGGCAGAAAATCAAAAAACAGGGTGCGCTCATTTTCGGCACTCAGGTTCATGATTTTCGAATCCCCTTGGCCTTTTCCGTGAGTCATTTCGTAAATGAATTGGATATTGGTGGTTTTACCGCCCATTCCAGGACCTGCATAAACAACTTTACAATTCACTTCTTTGGTAACGGCGTTAACGAAGCTCATTCCGGTTTTCCAGTGCCTTTCCTAAAGTTTGTCGATCTGTGAACTCAATGCTTCCCCCCAAGGGAATGCCATAAGCCACCTGAGTCACACGGATCCCCAGAGGCTTTAACAACCGGGAGAGGTAAAGCTGAGTGGCGTCACCTTCTACCGACGGGTTCAGGGCAAAAATCACCTCCTGCACAGACTCACGCGTTTTTAGCGTTTCCAACAATCCTTTCACCTTGATCTGCTCAGGCCCAATGCCATCCATCGGCGATAAAAGCCCATGCAAAACATGATAAAACCCACGGTAAGATCCCACCCGCTCCAGCGGCGCAATATCGCTCGGGCGCTCCACCACACAAATCGTGCCCAAGTCGCGCTTGGTATCCGTGCAGATTTCGCACACGTCTTCTGTGGAAAAATGAAAACATTGGCGGCACAGCCGTGTTTGCTCGCGCGCATCCAAGATAGCTTGGGCGAATTCCCGAGAGAACTGCGGATCTTGGTTCAAAATAAAATACGCCAAACGCGTTGCAGACTTTTCTCCGACGCCGGGCAGTTTACCCAACTGAAATATGAGTCGAGATAGGGGGTTCATGTGTGGTGTTATCCTACTCTCGGAACTCCGGCGGTGAAAGCTTTGTTCCAAATAGGGCTTGGACCTCGACCACGACGGGGTGATTCATCACGGCATCTACACGTTTTTGATAAGCTTCCCGAGCCAAACGTTCACGTTTTTCTAAAGCACTCTCTTGGTCCGTGGATGAGATAAAAAACTCTACCGGTGCGCGGAATCCAAAATACGACTCCACCAAACCAGACATCGCTTCTTTATGAAACTTGAGTTGGAGCTGTTCAATTTTTGTTTTGTCTTTTTCCCTAAAACCGATGCGTAAAACATCACCGGGGGCTTGAGGCAAAGTCCATTCGACTGCGCTCTCCCACATCATTGCCACAACGGGTTTGAGTGTCCCCGCATACGCTACAAAATCGTCCCAAGACCTGAGCTGTGGCGGATGCGCCGGAGCCGTAACCGTGGATACAACTTGCGGGGGGGTATCGACCTTTGAGGATGGGGGCGCAAAAACCTGAGGTGCCGGACGAATGGGCGCGCCTGTTGCCCGCAAAGACGTTATCGGAGTTGCGGCGGATTTCTGTTCCGTCACCACTCCCGTAACCCCCGCATCCGGCAATTTGACCCGGACCGGATCCGGGGCGACACCTTGGGATACAGGCCCGGAAGAATCCCGAGCTGCAGGGCCTGGCGTCTTTGCTTTCCCCGATGGGCCTGCCAAAACCGGGACTGAAATTGCGGTGTCTACGGCGGTGTCTACAACGTCGATCTCGATCAACACTTCGGCCAATGCGACTTTGACGATCATAAAATCCATCACAATTTTTGGCTGGGACGAATTCCCTAAAGTTTCATAACCGTGATTAAACACCTGAAAAATCAGCTCGTTTTCTTCAAGTTCGCGGAGATGGATCATCGATTTCATCTGAGCGAGTTCGTCTTCGGGAAAATCCAATCGCACCCGCGCATCAATTTGAAGCATGACCAGCGCATGCCAACACTCGATCAGGGACTTGAGTAGTATCTTTAAATCATAACCTTGATCGTAGCTGTCTTCGACAATTTGGAGCGCACCTCCGGCATCCCGCTTCAGCACCGCTTGCATCAACGCAAAAACGCGGTCCGTACCCACCAAACCAATGCTATCGCGCACACTGTTTGCGGATACTTTGGCCGGGTCAAATGCAATCACTTGATCCGTGATCGAAAGCGCGTCCCGCATAGATCCATCGGCCGCTTTAGCAATCGCCGATAATGCTGGCATCTCAAATGCAATTCCTTCTTGGGTCAAAACATAGTGGAGGCGATCCACGATTTGCGTGGGCGTTACGCGCTTAAAATCAAATCTCTGGCAACGCCCCAAAATGGTTTCAGGAATTTTATACGCCTCGGTCGTTGCAAAAATAAACATCACGTGCGCCGGGGGTTCTTCTAAAATTTTTAACAGTGCGTTGAACGATTGAGTGGTCAACATGTGGACTTCGTCAATGATGAAAATTTTTAGGCTCCCCGAAGACGGTAAAAACTGGGCGTTTTCGCGGAGTTCACGAATGTGATCTACACCATTATTGGATGCTCCGTCGATTTCGATCACATTGACAGATTGTCCAGCCGTGATTTCCACGCAGTCCGAACACACCCCACATGACGTGATGACACCTTCGATTTCTTTACGCTCAGGACAGCGCAATGCCTTGGCGTAGATCCGCGCAATGGAGGTTTTCCCAATCCCGCGTGATCCGCAAAACAAGGTGGCTTGATGCGTTCGGTTAAGACGAATAGCATTCATGAGTGTACGCACGACTGCCGTTTGACCGACGATGTCTACAAATTGTTGGGGACGGTATTTTCGAGCTAAAACAAGATAAGAACTCACGCGCCTGATTGTAATCGATTAGGATGAAACGGAATACCCATGAAAAACTTTATTCAATGGTCTTTGTTGATTTTAGGTTTAACGATAATCGGTGCTGCGGGGGGAACGCTCGTTTTTCTTAATGGGCGCACCTCAAGCCTCGGACCAGAGCCCCGAGTTTTTGAAGTGACGCGCGGGATGAGCCCCAAAGAAATCACTCGCGGTCTTGTGGAAGCGGGGATTGTGTCGCACCCCTTGCCGTTTTACTGGTGGGCCAAGCTCACGGGGGCATGGGCCAAGGTCAAGGCCGCCGAGTACGAATTCCCTAAGGAAGTTGGCCCCGAACAAGTGATGTCCATCCTGCAATCCGGCATGGGTCGACATTATGAATTTTTGGTACGGGAAGGCGACAACCTTTATCTTGTGGCCCGTGCGCTTGCCGAGCGCGGTTTTGGCGAGGAATCAGAATTAGTCGCGTTGTTTAAGTCAAAAGAGTTTTTAACCCGTGTCGGGCTATCCGATCCCGAATTACATACTCTTGAAGGTTATTTGGCCCCGAGCACTTATTTTTATGAAAAGCGTGACACGGTAGAAACGCTCGTAAAAAAAATGGTTCAGGTGTCTGACCGCTGGTGGACCGAGTTGGATGCTGAGTATCCTCAAAAAAAACTTTCTCGCCACGAAACCGTAATTTTAGCGTCTATTGTCGAAAAAGAAACGGGTGCGGCATCCGAACGGCCTCTGATCGCTGGGGTGTTTTGGAATCGCCTCAACAAACACATGCGTCTTCAGAGTGATCCCACAACAATCTACGGTATTTGGGAGCGATATGATGGGAACATCAGGAAAAAAGATTTATTGGAATCGACGCCCTACAACACCTATACAGTAGCGGCACTCCCTGTAGGCCCCATCTCCAATCCGGGAAAGGATGCGTTGCGCGCGGTACTCCAACCCGCAACGACGGATGCCCTTTATTTTGTGGCGAAAGGGGACGGGAGCCATGTTTTTTCAAAAACCTATGCGGAACACCAAAAAAACGTTGTGGAATACCAGCTTAAAAAATGAGGTCCGAAATGGGCGCGGGCTGACACGCTCAACATTTTGAGCCTCGTTGCCCATCCGCATTTTTTAAACTCAAGCCGTTGATCGCATCTCTTGCGCTTCTCAGTTGACAGTGGCGGAGTCATCCGATTAACTTAAGTCTCAGTAAAAAATCAAACCGTAACGTTAACCTTCGGCCAAGCGCGCCGGGATTTGGGCTTTCCCCAAAATCCACAACTTCGTTGATTCATGAGTCTTGTGAAATCCAATTCTACATCCTTCACAAACAACCCCGACAACCCTAAGGAGTAAGTTATTCATACCCCAAACCCACCCAACAACGGTAACCGACAAAAGCGTCCATTCAATCGCAGCAGCGGGCAACGACGCATCCCCAGTCAAAATCGCAACCGGTTACCTCAAGCCGATGTTGCCGATGATGAAGTTTACGGTGAAACCGTAGCACAAGAAGCGGGACCGGCTCCCGAAACGGCAGGCGGATTGGACGAAGGCCGCAGTCCTGGATCTGACGATCAGGGTGACGGAACATGTAACGGCCAGCCCCAAAAACTGATGCACCTCAAACAACTCAAGGACTCTAAAATCCCTGAGCTTCTAGAAATGGCGCACGAACTCAACATCGAGAACGCCAGCAATTTACGAAAACAAGATTTAATTTTCACCATTCTTCAGCGCAAGGCCGAACGCAACGAGCACATTTATGCGGACGGCGTGTTGGAGTGCCTGCCCGATGGGTTTGGATTTTTGCGCGCACCCGAATACAACTATTTACCGGGTCCCGACGATGTCTACGTTTCGCCATCCCAGATCCGTCGGTTTGGCCTACGCACGGGGGACACGTTAAGCGGATCTGTTCGCGCGCCCAAAGAAGGCGAACGCTACTTTGCGCTTCTCAAAGTCGAACAAGTCAATTTCCAAGCCGCTGAACTCAATACGGATCGCGTGTTGTTTGATAACCTCACACCGCTCTATCCCAAAGAGCGGCTAAACATGGAGTATCAACCCACCAATTACAGCACGCGGATTATTGACCTTATGGTTCCACTCGGAAAAGGTCAGCGTTGTTTGATTGTTGCGCCACCACGTGCGGGTAAAACGCATTTGATGCAAGACATTGCCAACGCGATCACCACCAATCATCCGGATGTTAAGCTGATTGTTCTGTTGATCGACGAACGCCCCGAAGAAGTCACGGATATGCAACGCTCGGTTAAAGGAGAAGTGATTTCTTCTACATTTGACGAACAAGCCTCGCGGCACGTTCAAGTTGCAGAAATGGTGATCGAAAAAGCAAAGCGACTTGTGGAAAACAAATACGATGTCGTGATTTTGCTAGACTCGATCACCCGTCTGGCACGTGCTTACAACTCTGTGGTCCCTCCCTCCGGAAAAATTTTGTCCGGCGGTGTGGACTCTAATGCGCTCCATAAGCCCAAGCGATTTTTTGGTGCCGCACGTAACGTAGAGGAGGGCGGATCGCTCACGATTATTGCTACGGCTTTGATCGATACCGGATCACGTATGGACGAGGTCATCTTTGAGGAATTCAAGGGTACCGGGAATTCGGAAATCCAGTTGGACCGCAAACTCATGGAAAAACGGATATTTCCGTGTTTGGACATCAACAAATCTGCAACGCGAAAAGAAGAGCTCCTGATCCCGAAAGAAACCCTCAATCGGATTTGGATTCTTCGAAAAGTATTACATCCGATGAACCCACTTGATGCGATGGAATTTGTATTGGATAAAGTCCAGAACACCAAAACCAACGATGAATTCATCAAGGCAATGAGCGGTTGATCGGATTTGATTCATGTTTGATAAGCTCGAAGCGGTAGAGCACCGTTATTTAGAAATCGAAGCCAAACTGGGCGATCCTGCACTTGCGGATCGTCCGGATGAATTTAGGCGTTTATCTAAAGAACACTCGGCACTCCAAGACATTGTTCAGGAGTACCAGCTCTACCGATCAAGCTGCAAAGAACTCGAGTCCAATAAAGAACTACTGGGCGAATCGGATGCCGAAATCGTGGCCATGGCGAAAGAAGAGATCAAACGCCTTGACCCGGAAATCGAAGCCAGCACCAAACGCCTCCAACTGCTCTTGCTCCCGCAAGATCCCAACGATCAAAAAAACATTTTGTTAGAACTGCGAGCGGGTGCGGGTGGCGAAGAAGCGGCTTTATTTGCCGCCGAACTTTACCGTGCTTATCAAAAGTTCTCCGAACGCCAGGGGTGGCGTACCGAAATTTTATCAATTAGTGCGGCAGAAAAGGGTGGAGTGAAAGAAATCGTCGCCCAAATTGATGGCGCTAAAGTTTTTTCTCGCCTCAAATTCGAAGCCGGAGTCCACCGCGTTCAGCGCGTTCCCGAGACAGAGGCCCAAGGGCGCGTCCATACGTCTACGGTAACGGTGGCGGTTCTGCCCGAAGCCGAAGATGTGGATATCACCATTAATCCTGCCGACTTGCGCATTGATGTGTTCAGGTCCAGTGGTGCAGGCGGGCAATCCGTAAACACCACCGATTCGGCCGTGCGGATCACCCACTTGCCCACGGGCGTAGTGGTCGCGTGCCAAGACGAACGATCGCAGTTAAAAAACCGCGAAAAAGCCATGAAAATTCTCCGAAGTCGCCTTCTGGAAGCAGAACAGGAGCGTGCTGCGAAAGAACACTCCGACGCTCGGAGATCCATGGTCGGCACCGGGGATCGTAGCGAACGGATACGAACCTATAATTTCCCGCAGGGGCGTGTCACGGATCATCGTATTGGTTTTACATCACACCAACTCCCGGATGTCATGGAGGGGCACATCGAGCCGTTGCTCGACGCACTCCAGACCCATTACCAAGCCGAGGCCCTCAAGCGACAAGGCTATGTCCAAACTTAAATCCGATCTGCAGGGGATTTTAATGCGTTCTAAACCCGTAAGGGAAAAAGGATCTATTCCCGCAGAAGTGGATTTGATCGTCTTTGATTTGGCCCGACGGCACTACCCGGACAAGATAAAGAAACCCACGGATTTAGCGCTAAATCCCGATGTTTTGGACTTACTGTATGCGAAAGCCGATCATCGCACAGAAGGCTTCAGACTTGCCCAGCGGCGCGCTACCGGGCGCCCCTTGCAACACATTTTGGGTTACCAGTTTTTTTTCGAACACGAATACATTGTGACTCCAGACGTTTTAATTCCTCGTCCAGAAACGGAAATTTTAATCGATTCGTTTTTAAAAAAATTTACCCCCCCAGCATCAGGTGAGTTCCGATTTGCGGAGTTGGGTCTCGGATCGGGAATCATCTCTGCAGAGATCCTGAATTACTACCCCAAGGCCAAGGGCGTAGCCACGGAGGCTCACTTCCCCGCCATTGAAGTTTCCATAAAAAATCTTGCTCAGGTCGTGGGGAAGTCTTTTATGGAACGGCTAAAAATCACTTTAGCACCGAGCCCAGAAACCGGATTTGAGATTTTTTTAGAAGATGGTCCCTTTGATGTCGTTTTTTCTAATCCTCCGTATGTCGCAAAAACGGATCGGATCGAAGGCGAGGTCCGTCGTCACGAGCCACATATTGCGCTTTTTCCCCCTAAAGAAGATCCCAATTATTTTTATAAAAATTTTTGTACTCACGCCCCCAAAATTCTTAAGCGGGGAGGAGTGGCGTTATTCGAGCTGCCTCACGAGCGCGCGCTCGATATTGGGACTTTCTTTAAGGATCAGCATCATTTCTCTCAGGTTGAAACCCTGCTCGACCTAAACCAACGTCCCCGCATCCTATGGGTGGTGTTTTAGAATGGAGCGCATTCGAATTGTCGGGGGATCGGCGTTAAGCGGAACAGTCTCTCCTGAAGGCGCAAAAAATGCGGCACTTCCTATTTTGTTTGCTACCCTACTGGGCCCAGGCCCCCACCACATTCGGAATGTTCCTGCGCTTTCGGACATTACCACAACGCAAAAGCTCCTCACTCACCTTGGGGTCCGGATCGTTCAGCCCAATTTAGGGCATTTTGAAATTGATGCCTCACAGATCAGCACCAAAGAGGCTCCTTACGACTTGGTCCGCACCATGCGTGCATCCGCACTTTGCTTGGGACCTTTGTTGGCGCGATTCGGGCAAGCGCGGGTCAGCTTACCCGGAGGATGCGCCATAGGTGCTCGTCCTTTAGATATTCACCTTTCGGGACTGGAGGCCTTGGGTGCGACTTTTGAAATTGAACAGGGGTATATTAACGGCAAAGTCCTAGGGCAACTCAAGGGGACTGATTTTACGCTCAAGTTTCCGTCGGTAGGGGCGACTGAAAACCTGATGATGGCGGCGGTTCTTGCACAGGGAAAAACGGTTTTAAGAAACTGCGCTCAAGAACCAGAAATCCGAGACCTTGGACTTGCGCTACAAAGCATGGGCGCTCGAATTGAGGGGGCCGGAACAACGACCATGATCATTGACGGCGTGGACTCACTCAATGCCATGAATCATGTGGTTTTGCCGGATCGAATCGAAGCAGGAACCTTTATTGCCGCCGCGCTTCTGACTCAAAGTGAAATCACGATTACAAAAATTTATCCCGAAGATTTACATTCAACACTAGATGCGTTTCGCCGCCTTGGGGCCGAGTTTGATGTTTTAAAAGATTCGCTGATCGTAAAAAAACACCACGGACTTAAAGCAGCCTCTATCACCACCGCCCCCCATCCGGGTTTTGCCACGGATATGCAAGCCCAGTGGATGACCGTAGCCCTGACCGCACAGGGGGGTTCGACCATCACAGAAACTATTTTTGAAAACCGCTTTATGCATGTTCCTGAGCTTTGTCGCTTAGGGGCAAACGCAGAAATCACGGGGAACACGGTCACGGTAAGGGGCCCTTGCAAACTTACGGGTGCAACCGTGATGGCAACCGACCTGCGTGCCAGTGCCTCGCTGATTTTAGCGGGACTGGTAGCGCGTGGAGAAACGTACGTGCGACGGATTTATCATTTGGATCGGGGTTACGTTCATTTAGAGAAAAAACTCAATCAACTTGGGGCGCAATGCTTTCGTGAGACCGAGTCATGAGTGATCAAACCCCGCTTACCCTTACTGCAATTACCCACCCCGCTATTGATGCGTATTGCTCGGATTACAGCGCACAAGAATCCCCTACGTTACGCAAAATCCGTTTAGCAACCGAACAGCGTTTTCCCAAAGTTCACCATATGATCACCGGCGGACTTGTAACCGCTTTTTTCAAATCCATCATTCAATCCACGGGGACTCATTGGGTCTTAGAAATCGGAACGTTCACAGGATACAGTGCGCTCGCTTTTGCCGAAGCGCTCCCAGTTAAAGGACGGGTCATCACACTTGATCGTGATCCTGTGGCGCTGGCTTTTGCGCAAGAGTACTGGGCGCAGTCGGCGGACGGGAAAAAGATTGAATCGATTTTAGGGGTAGCATCGGAATCCTTAGCTCAAATCAGCCAAGAAATTTCTCAGGGCATCCGACCTAAGCCTGAATTGATTTTTATCGACGCCGATAAGTCTCAAAATTTAGCTTATTTAGAATGGGCAATCCAAAACATTGAACCCAGGGGCAACATTTTTATCGATAACGTTCTCTGGAAGGGAAAAGTTATCGATCCCCAAGATTCAGCAACCCAACACATTTATAAACTTAACGAGTTTATAAAATCGGATCCAAGATTACATGCTGTAATCCTTCCCCTTCGAGATGGGCTTTGGTGGCTGAGACGGGCGCCTTCTGCTGACAATTGAACCCAAAAAAACTGGCTCTAAACCTAGGAATAACTCTTATTGTGGTATCGTAGTGGCGTCATGATGTTTTATGGATCATCTTGGATCGTTCTTTTCTCTCTCTTTGGGTTTCCTGCGCTGGCCCAGACCCCAATCTCCACGCAAAAAAACTGTATTCAAATTATCGATCAACAAATTCTTGAGCTCG
>JAIXVT010000023.1 GCA_027482725.1 Pseudomonadota bacterium
CGGAATTTGATCCGTATTCGGGGATGCATTTTCAGGAGAAGAACGAGGTGTGACTGGGCTAGCATTGGGCTCAGTATCCGGAATAAACGGTCGGCCTTCGACAATCTCTTGTGGCGCCGGTTCGTTTCCAAATTCAATTCCACTGCGTTCCCTACCTGTGACCGATCCGGCTTCAACACTTTCGTCAAAGATCTCAAGCTGACGGAGTTCGCGCGCCTCGGTGGCTCCCGGACCTACAGATCGGTCATCTGCTTCCACATCATCAATCAACTCTCGAACGTTTGCGCGCTCGCCCAAAACCGTTTGGTAGGATCCTGTTCGTCCAAAGTCAGAGAGGTCGGTCAGAGCGATCACGGGTTCGCCCGTAAGCAAAGCGCCCCGTGCTTGGAGCACCACGGCCATAGAAAACCGTTCCTGTGCTTCGAGAACCTGGAGTTCCGCTTGAATCATAAAGTCTCGCGATGATACCTCTTGTCCAGTAAATGGATCGTGATGCAAGTATTGCCGGAAAACCATTCCGGGCTGAATTCCATCTGTTTTTCCAACATCCAAAAAGACCAATTGGCGTTCTGCGGCCGTCGCCCCTGCAATAATCTGTGCGGGGGTCGCGGTCGGGGCCGCTTTAGGACGGAGGCGAGAAATCGGTCCCAACTCAGAGACGAGATTTAGTCCACGCTTTACTGACCCAGTCGCTTCAATCAAAGTCGCAATAAACATCCCGTCGCGCACCCCGATGATTTTTGCTTTTCCGTAAATCGGATAGCGGTAGCCTATGCGACCGTCTCGCGAGGATTGAAGGGGCGTTTCTTCATCTGCAATGGAATACACTTGGCCGACCTGGAGTTGCTGATGTGCCCGAATAAAAAAAGATTGCCCGATAAAAAAAGTTTCTTCGACGCTTGGAGAAGCGATAATTTCCCCGAAAATCGCCAAGCGTTCATCTGCAACATAAATCTGAGGAGTATAGCGCTCCGGGAGTACCCCGCGGTGACGGGTGCGTGTGACCAAAACCGGTTCGCTATGACGGACGGTCGGGACATCAAATTCCCAAAGTTGTTTGGGGTAATCGCGCCATTCATCCGGTTTAGCATGGGCTATTGATCCCCACTGGAATGAGGCGATTGCCGACGCAAGAACCGATGGTGTGACGGGGAAGCCATGATTTTTGGGGCGAATGGTTTTTTTTTGAGACTTCATCGGTAGACTCCGGTTCCGCTCAATAACGCTCGTGCTGCTGGGGACTCTCCAAATGAAATCATCAGTTGAGATTTGTATTTCTCTGCCTGTTCGTTCTGTCCTGTCGCCTGAGATACTTCGTATAGCCCGCGGAGGTAATCGGGTGCCGATGCGGTTGAACCATACTTCATCACTCCACGCGTCCATTCTTCCTCGGCCAGCTTAAACTCAGATTGTTTAAAATAGGATAGTCCCATCATGAACTGGGCCCTCGGGGCTAAAACGTGAGAGGGAAAATTTTTTACAAACTGGGCACTTTCAATGAGTGCATCAGAAAATTTTTGCGCTTCAAACAGGATCTGGGCCTCGCGGAAACGATCCAATGCTTCGTGGTCCATCGGGTTCTCTCTTTGTGCGGAGCTTTCCGAGTTGTCTCCCATTGGGGAGTCGGACTTGAGCACCGGTTTGATTTTTTGTGCCGGAGCAGATTGGTGAATTTTCACCGGAATTTTAGGGGACTCGGCTCGTGCGGGTCCAGCCGGTTGGGGGAGTGCCCCCGTGGTGGTGAGCGATACCTTTTCGTTCATCGCTTGGAGCCGGGTTTCTAGATCTCCGACCAGATCTTTTAGTCGACTGACCTCAGATTCTAGAGATTCCTGCTTTTCTAAATGAGATTCGTATTCTTCACGGGTTGGTGCTGTAGAACAGCCGATAACCGATCCTAAAAAAGCAATGCACCCTACTACTCCTAGAATTATGCGCAAATTCCCCATAAAATCAGGCTATCATGAGCTTTTCTGCCCACCGAATCGTCATCAAAACCCACAAGGAAGATTCTGCCCTGATCTATCATCTGCTCGAAGCTCATGAAGGTCTTGCGGCCTATTCGACTCTGGATTCTCCCCAAGGAGACCCTTTCCGGGAGCTTGAGCTCTGGGTGACGGATTCTTGTCTTTCCGATGTCCTTGCTCTTCTTGAGGAATGGACTCAAGAGGGGGTGGTTTTGGCCACAGCAGTTGGGGCTCCCTAATTTTTTGGCATGGACCTTGAACTCCTGTATCGGGCCTTATCCTTTGGGAGGGTTTAGGCAGAACAGGGCGGAAAAATGTTGGATTTTCCCTTTTATCAACAGGCTGGGTTTTGGCTGTATTCCGCTTCTTTCTTTTGTGTTTTTTTTGGAATAAGTGGAATTCTTGGAGACCTAAAACGGGGATTAGAATCTTTAAGGGGTACGGAAATCGAACGACGTGATCAACAGTCGATATTAATCCTCCACGAACTTAAACAAATTTTAGAGTGCGGCGAAGTGATTTCGTCTTTTGAGCTTGAGTGTAAAACGCAACCCCTTGCCCCTGATATTCGATTTCTTTTTCTCACTTACTTTAAAATGTTCAGAGATCGGGGGTTGCCGGGCATTCCTTTAATTGTTTTATTTCAGTCGGCTTTGCGACTCCGTACAGAACGTCGTCGAGAGGCTCGGATTGCTTCTGCACAAGCGTGGGGGCAGATGAGTTTAGGCTTTTTTATTGTTCC
>JAIXVT010000083.1 GCA_027482725.1 Pseudomonadota bacterium
AATGGCGCTTCAGCGCTTGAAAGAAGCCGCAGAAAAAGCCAAACACGAGCTTTCGAGCATGACCGAAACGGATATCAACCTTCCGTTTATTACGGCGGATGCATCGGGGCCTAAGCACTTGAACCTGAAGCTTACCCGCGCAAAACTTGAACAATTGGTGGATGACTTGATCCAAAAACTTTCAGGTCCTTGCGAAACCGCATTGAAAGATGCGGGCTTACGCAAAGATCAGATCGACGAAGTGATTTTGGTGGGCGGGATGACCCGCATGCCGCGCGTCCAAACCAAAGTCAGAGAAATTTTTGGGAAAGAGCCCAGCAAAGGCGTGAACCCTGACGAAGTGGTCGCTGTCGGTGCTGCGGTACAAGGGGGCGTACTCAAGGGAGACGTGAAAGACGTTCTTTTATTGGATGTGACTCCATTGTCCTTGGGTATTGAAACCCTGGGTGGCGTGTTCACCAAATTGATCGAAAAAAATACGACGATCCCGACCAAAAAATCACAAGTGTTTTCAACCGCTGCCGACAACCAAACAGCGGTGACCATTCACGTGTTGCAAGGGGAGCGTGAATTTGCGGAGCACAATAAGTCCCTAGGACGATTCGACTTGGTCGGCATCCCCAATGCCCCCCGTGGCGTGCCCCAGATCGAAGTGACGTTTGATATCGATGCAAACGGTCTTGTGAACGTTGGTGCGAAAGACTTGGGAACAGGCAAAGAGCAATCGATCAAGATCACCGCATCAGGTGGATTGTCTGAAGCTGAAATCCAAAAGATGGTCAAAGAAGCAGAAGCTAACCGCGCCGAAGATGATAAGCGTAAACAGTTGGTGAACGCTCGGAACCAATTGGATTCGCTAATCTACTCGATTGAAAAAACCGTTAAAGAGTCGGGCGATAAAGTTCCCGCGACAGAAAAAGAAAAAGTTGAGGCGGCGTTAGTCGAAGCGCGCAAATTTACGACATCGGAAAATTTGGCCGATATCGAAAAAGCGACACAAGACCTGACCACCGCATCGAACGCGATGGCGGAAATGTTATACAAAAACGCCCAAACCCAACAGACTGCGGGTGCGGATGCGGGCCCTGAGAACAAATCAGATAAGAAAAAAGACGACGACGGTGTGATCGACGCTGATTACAAAGAAGTCTAAGACCATTGGTGATGATGGGGACTCGGGGTGACGTGCGTGATTTGCGTGCGGGTCGCTCCGAGTCCTTGTCGTTTTATAACCCCTGAGCCAACCCAGAGATCTAAACCATGTCGACAACAAAACGGGATTATTACGAAGTTTTAGGTGTGAGTAAGTCCGCTACGGCGGAAGATATGAAGCGTGCGTTTCGTAAACTTGCGATTCAGTATCACCCCGATAAAAACCCCGGCGATAAAGCAGCCGAGGAAAAATTTAAAGAAGTAAACGAAGCCTACGAGTGCTTGAGCGATCCTAAGAAAAAACAGGTGTACGATCAGTTCGGGCACGCGGGTTTGGGAGCTGGTGTGGGAGGCGGACAAGGGCCCTTTGGAGGATTTGGTGGAAGCGGGGGGTTTGGTGATTCCGGAACCATCAACGACATTTTTGGCGATATTTTTGGGGATTTGTTTGGTCAAGGCGGGGGCCGAGGACGGGGGGGGAGTGGCCGGGGCCGATCGCGCGCGCGTATGGGTGCCGATCTTGAAACCACAGTAGATATCACCTTCGAAGAGTGTTACCGCGGCGTGGAGAAAGTGATTTCTCTCAATAAAAACGTGGACTGTGACGTGTGCCACGGATCTGGTGCTAAACCGGGGACTCAACCCGAAACGTGTAAGACCTGTAACGGTCGTGGTGAAGTGACGTTCCAGCAAGGTTTTTTTGCAGTATCCAGACCCTGCACCACGTGTCACGGCACAGGTCAGGTGATTGCGAGCCCGTGTGGGACGTGTCGCGGTAAAGCTAAGGTGAAAAAGAATTCCCAGCTTTCGGTGACTATTCCGGCCGGAATTGATACGGGACAACGCTTAAAGTTATCGGGCGAAGGCGAAGCCGGTGAACACGGCGGCCCTTCTGGGGATTTGTACATCATGGTGCGGATTGCGGATCATGATTTTTACACGCGCGAAGGCGCCGATGTGATTTGCGAAGTGCCGATCACGTTTGTACAGGCCGCTTTAGGCGCTGAAATCTCCGTTCCCACTTTGGGCGGAAAAGTCGAAATGAAAATCCCGGCCGGGAGTCAGTCCCATAAAGTGTTTCGTTTAAAGAGCAAGGGATTGCCCCGCTTAGGTGGCGTGGGTTTTGGTGATCAGTTGGTCCGCGTCGTGGTCGAAGTCCCCACAAAATTGAGCACAGAGCAGTCGGACGTTTTGCGCAAGTTTGACGAGTTGGATCGTACTGAGCGCAAGTCCAATCCGATGCACAAAAAGTTTTTCGACAAGATGAAGCATTTGTTTGACTAGCCCGTAACCGGCCCACCACAGTTCAGTTGACAGCGGCACCGCCGCTACCCAGGGGGCGTACGGGCAGGGTACGATCACGCGATATTCAGGGGGATGCCTCTCTCTTTCAGCGAATTGAGCACGTAGCGGTTGTGGCTCTCAATAAAGATCGCAAGGTGCGCCATCAATCGGTCCCGCTTTTTTGTGGTGCACCACGTCCGGCGGTTAAGCCTCGCTAAATTGGCCCGGAACTTGGCTAGGGTGTGGTTTATGGCAAACAGCGGATCAAAGCCCCCAACTTTAAGCTCGCCTAAGCCCGACGGCTTCGCTTTTCGTGCAAAATACATTTTATGCTCGGCCTGGGGGAATACCTTACACACCGGCCACGGGTAGCGGGGGCAGTGGTCGGTCGCAATGGTGCAAAAATCGTGGATCCAAGCTTTGGTGCGCTTAAGTAAATCCCACAAAACCTCTGTTCGGTTATCAGGCAAAGGGCCGTATTTTGCGACCGATCGCTCGTGGTACGCCTCGTGTGCCGGCATCGAACTTACGCTCACCCCAAGCACCAAACGTTGATCCGTGACGATTCCGGCCACACTTAACGGGATCAGCTTTGTTTTCTCAAATGTTTCTAACTCATCAAACTGCACGGCCTTAGCTCGCCTCCCCTTAAACGCCTTCCGTAAGTTTCGTTCATTCCGTAATGCGCATACGGCACCAAAATGGATGAGTCGCGCGGCCACGGTTTTTCGGTTCACTTTCAATAACTTAGCCGTTCGGTTGAGGGATACGTTACTGAGCAGTAAGCGCCTCAGTTCGCCGTTAATGTCCCGCTTCTTTTGGTTGTAATTCACCGAAAACGTTGCGTCCGAACTCCCCTGACCGCACACCTTGCATTTGTACTTCTGGATGCGTTTCCCGTCGCAATCCCTGGGATAGTAGCCATCTCGGATCACGAGTCCGTGTTTCAGGCTATGGTTGCGTTGAGCTAGGGTCTTGCAACAGGTGAATGTAGTCCTACCCCAAGGGAATGCGAAGAATATGCCAATTCTCACGGTAATTTACGGGGTTACCCTAACCGCCC
>JAIXVT010000021.1 GCA_027482725.1 Pseudomonadota bacterium
AAGACCCTAACGATGGGGGTGGCAACAAGTCGGGCTCTGCATGGACTTGGGCGCCCCAGAGCAAAACGAACAAAAGCGAAACGACGCGCTTCACACGGGGTTCGACCCCAGATTTTTTATACTCCTGATGACCATTCTGCATAGGAGTTGGGGATATCTAAATCCTGATCATTAATCAATTTAATTTATTTTATTACTGCGCCTGTGGACTCCATCAAAGCATCCGTAAGCTCTCCCTCCACTTGATCAGGATCAAGCAACTTAAAGTGGTGCGACCACTTTTTTGAGGACACCGCGCGCACGGATTGAAAAGAGGTTCTTTTTTTTGCGTGTCCCAAAAATACGACCACTTCGAAATAAGTTTTTTTGGGTCGTACAAAAAAATAACAGGCCTGCCCCGAGAACATGATTGCTTTTCCCGACGCGTAGATCCTCGGGATATCAAGCTCCAAAGCCAGACCCCTCAGTTTGAGGTAAGCCTCGATAAGCTGTGGTGCCGCACCCTTTAAAAGTGCAGACTCTGTGGTTTTCCACCCTTCTGGGTCTGATTTGGGTGTGGACCGTTTGCTTTGGGCAGATTTTTTAGCCATGAAACACAATCACGGCAATACTCATTCCCAGCATCAGCAGTGCAGGGATAGACCTTTTGAGCGGATCACGCACCTTGGCGTGAAACACCAACGCACCTACCATAAGTGCGGCGAGCACAGCGGCGGCAGGACCGACCAGAGCCGGCACCCAAAAACCTGCCAAAAGAGCGATTGCCGATCCGACCTTGAGCGCCCCGATGGCAAAAGTCGTCCACGCAGGAAGACCATATACTGAGAACTCTTCTCTCATCGACTTAGCCCCACCGCCCCGGTAAGCGGTTTGACGGTTAAACCGAATCAACCACACGTTAAGTAGACCCAAGGCGATTACAACTTGAAAAATTGTTGCTAAGTTTTGCATGATCGAACTCCCAAAATTTTTGAACACGACGACGCGTTCTTTCCCATTTATTGTCACAGCTCACGTACCCTAAAGACTAATGGACACCTTATTTTCTGGCCTGCAATGGTCTTTAAGTGCCGCTTTCTTTGTTTACGGGTTTGCATCGCTATTGTCAAAACGGATGAAACAAGAGTTTGTACGTTATCGGTGCGAAAACATCCGCGTATTAACCGGAGTTCTCCAGATTTGTGGTGCCGCTGGGGTTTTAGCGGGTTTTTACCAAAAAACAATTCTTTTCATGGCATCTTTGGGCTTAATGCTGATGATGGGGGTCGCTCTTTTTGTTCGAAAAAAAATAAAAGATCCCTGGCGAGCCAGAGTCCCGGCGTTAATTTTGTTTTTGATGAGTGCCGCTTTGGTTGGGCGATCCCTCTAAGATTTTTTCACAAATTCGGACTTAAGGTGAATCGCCCCTACCCCATCTATTTTGCAAGAAATGTTATGTCCATCAATTGGTGCAATGATTCGGATATTGCGCACTTTAGTCCCGCTTTTGATCCCGCTCCCCGCACCTTTGATTTTCAAATCTTTAATCACCACGACCGAATCGCCGTTAGCGAGCACAGTACCGTTGGCGTCTTTGACCTCGGACACCAGATCCGCATCGGATTCGAAATCCCTTTGGGGCGCATGAGTGACGGCCGACCACTCGTGTCCGCACTCAGGGCAAATGTAAAGATCGCCATCGGGGTAAACCAGTACCGATGAACATTGGGGACACGGCGGGAGATGAGGTGTGGACATGGTTATTGAGATACACCAATGGGTTAGAATTTTCCTCTAAGGAATAGCAGGGTAACACCCGATCTCAGTTTTGATCAGGTTGGAATCACCTACCCCAATACAATTCAAAATTTTCCCGTCTTGAGTTTTGAGATTGAATCGAAACGCCCACTTGTAAATCTTTGACCCTATTACCGGGTTTAATACATAGTTGAGGCTATCCAGATCTGCTGAAGGGGCCACAGCCCCTTGGCGAGCAAATTCTCGGGCAACACCTTTTATTTTGGCCACCCAATGAGCGCCTTTTTTCTCGGTCAGGGATTCAGACACCGTGTAGTCAATGGTATAGGCTTGACTGAGGGGTTTTGCGTGAGCATCGTGAAAGAGGCAAAAGGAAATCAAAATGAACTGCAAAAAAATTTTCATAACTTGAGTGTAGCCTGACTGTCGATAGCAGCGCAGAAAAAGTGGGACCAGGATTTCGTTTCTTTTGAGCTTGATAAAGACCTTACCTTGCCCGCAAAAAGATAGCCAAAGCCCCCGATGCTCCCATCCGAACTAAAATGAGGGCTGATTTCAACGTCATAAGTATTTTTGAAAAAATCTTGTCGGATCGGAAACTTTAATTCCGGGATTCCATTTTTCAAAAAGTCACGAATGGACTTCCCCACTAGGCGGATGTGCGCTCGGGAAAGCATCAGATAGCCATCTAAAGTTTCAAAATAGAGATCGATTGATTTTTCGTCCTTGGTGTCGAAGAGGTAGAATTCGAAGATTCTCTCGTCAGAAGTATCAGATTTTCCTCCACGACAAGCCACTCCCGACTTGCCGCGAACATCACCCCAGATATCTGGCATTTCTACATTTGAAAAAACGTGGCCCACGATATTTCGAGTATCATCTGACTTTTTTGCCTGTCGAGTCCGCTCCATGGAATAGATAACTTCATGCATGAAAAGTGCGGCTTGGTTTTGGGTATTCAACCGCTTCC
>JAIXVT010000006.1 GCA_027482725.1 Pseudomonadota bacterium
ACTAAAAACAGAGGCTTCACTTTTTGTGCAGACACCAAAGCCATCACCGCTTTATGGGTCGCAAGGTGCGTCGGATGTCCGTCCGTTTCTGCAGGACACACCACCAGATCCGGCTGAATATCAACCAGTCTCTCCTCGACAAATCCCACACCCTCTCCAGCATGATAAGAAAACCCCAAGACCGCGCAGGCATTTGTCTGCTCTTCTGCTCTCGCCCGTTTACGATCCGCTTTGGATCCCAGAGAAAACGGAACAACGTGAACCTCCGCACCGACGCTTTGCTTTAATCGCAAAGCAATTCCCCCCATAAGAACCTCATCGTCAGGATGAGGGGGAATGATAACCAAGGTTTTACATTGAAAAATCTTCAGCAGATCATCGGAACTAGGCGTTGTTCTGCTGGTGTCTGAAGACGTCTCCGACGCCCCGGCCCCCACGTGTCGCAAAAGTGTTTCCCCCTGTTCAAGCCAACGCTCAAAATCATCTCGGTGACTCAAGTGGGTTAAATGACCCCCATTAAAAGACTGTTCCGACTTTCCGTTTGTCATGGTTACGTTAGTTTCAAAGACTTTGATTGCAACCGTCAACTGTTGGATTAAAATTAAATCTCCATGAGCCCTTTGCCGAGCCCGCCCCAACCTGCACCGACGACGTTGCTATTCGATCTCGATGACACCTTAATCGATTCCAGTTCGTTCATGATTCAACTCGAATTCATTGCGCGAATGGTTTCTATTTTTGCCAAAAAACGTGGGTACAAAGCGGCATTTCGGAGCTTAAAAGAATCTACTGATATTTTAAAAATCCCATCGCACGAAAAAACAAATCACGAACGAATGGTCGAGGTATTCGAAAACCTACTCAACGTCCCTAAAGCCGAAGCAGAACACCAGATCGTCAGCGCCATCCAAAACGTTTTTCCAAAACTGAAAACTTATTTTGGAAAAGTTCCCGGAGCTTCAAAGTTTTTGGACTGGGCAAAAGACAAGTACCCCCTTTATTTGACAACCAATCCGGCTTGGCTCAAAGAATTTGTAGAACTCCGCATGAAATGGGGAGGAATAGACCCCTCAATTTTTAAAAGCATGACCACATCAGATCGAATGCACGCGAGCAAGCCTTCTCCAGAGTATTATCGAGAGGTTTTGAAACTAGAGGGATTAGAGCCTAAACAGTGCCTTCTTATCGGAAACGACAAAAAGATGGACCTCCCTGCTACGGAGGTAGGTATTGCTGTTTTTTTAGTGCGCCCAAGACAAAAAAGAATCCGAACGCTTAAACGTTCGGATTCTCAATTCCCTGGTGCGTGGAGCGGGAACTACACCCATCTCCGACAGCTTTTAGATAACTCGCTCAATAAAAAATGAGATTATGCCGCAAGCTTACGCTTACCGGCAGATAGCTCACGGCGTGCTTTTAAAATTTCACGCTTAAGCTTTAATCCACGGTCAGACATTTTGTCTGCTTTACCTTTCATCACTGCCGCAGAGATCCCGCCCAATTTATCAATAGTGCGGATCGCGCGTGTTGAAAGTTTAAGCGCAACAGTCTTCCCAAGTTCAGGAACCAAGTAGCGCTTGTCCTTTAAATTGGGGAGCCACTTTGTCCGTGTCTTACGGTTAGAGTGAGATACCTTGTTACCACTAAAAGCCTTAATTCCTGTTAAATCGCAAATTTGTGCCATAAATTTATTCCGAAATTTCTGTTTACAGGTATTGTAGATCTAAATCAATCCCAAATCTAAAGGAATTTTTCTCTCATGGCCCTTCAGCTCCGAAATATTGCAATTATTGCTCACGTCGATCACGGTAAAACGACATTGGTTGACCATCTCTTGAAACAAGCAGGCACATTTGCCAAGCACATCGCGGTCGAAGACCGTGTGATGGACTCTATGGATTTAGAGCGGGAGCGCGGGATCACCATCCTGGCCAAGAATACCTCGATTCGAATTGGCGATACCAAAATCAATATTGTCGACACTCCTGGCCACGCGGATTTTGGAGGCGAAGTTGAACGCATCATGGGAATGGTCGAAGGCGTACTTCTCTTGGTGGACGCGGCCGAAGGCCCTCTCCCCCAAACCCGATTCGTCCTTCAAAAAGCTCTGGGACTAGGCCACAAAGTTATTCTGGTCATCAACAAAGTGGATCGCCCGGAATGCAAGGATGGCAAGCGGATTCAAGAAGTGGTCAACACCACGTTTGATTTGTTTTTAGAGTTGGGCGCCACGGAAGATCAGGCCGATTTCCCTATTTTCTATGCCTGTGCTCGACAAGGCTGGGGAACTTTGGACTTCGATGCGATCCCTAAACTGATCGCTAAAGAACAAGAGGGATCGCTTAAGCCATTGTTTGACTTGATCCTAGAAACCATTCCTGGACCAAAGGTGAAAGAGCAAGAAGGATTCCAAATGTTGGTTTCTAACTTATCTTACTCCGAATACGTGGGACGTTTAGCCATCGGACGCATCACCAGCGGCAGCGTTAAAAAGAATCAGCGTTTTATCCGTCAAGGGGTAGATGCCCAGAACAACCCCAAAAACGAAACGTTTACCATCACCCAAGTCTACACCTACGAAGGCCTTAAGCAGGTTGAAGTAGAAGAACTCACCGCCGGCGATATCGGCGTCATTGCCGGAAACGAAGGCATTGAAATTGGCGATACGGTCACTTCAAGCGCGGATCTCCCTCCGATTGCCCGAATTGTCGTTGAAAAACCCACACTCGCGATGTTGTTCTCAGTGAACACGTCTCCACTTTCTGGGCAAGAAGGTGAAGCCATCCAGTCGCGCAAACTCCGCGATCGCTTGCTCAAAGAAGTGCGCCACAATGTGGCTCTACGTTTCGAAGAAACAGAAACATCGGATCAGTTCAGGGTTTTAGGACGGGGCGAATTGCAATTTGCGATTTTGATTGAGCAAATGCGGCGTGAAGGTTTTGAATTCATGGTAGGTAAGCCGTTGGTGCTCATGCAAAAAGACGAAAACGGCGGCCGCACCGAACCGTTTGAAAAAGCAGTACTCGATTTACCCGAAGAGTTCGCAAGTGATGTCACCCGCATTTTTCAAGAACGCCGCGGAATGCTCACCAAATACGAAACCACCACTGCGGTGGATGGGATTGGCAAACAACGGGTGCGCTTGGAGTTTGAAATTCCTTCACGGGGACTGCTCGGCATTCGCTCACGCTACCTTACCGCTACCCGCGGCGAAGGCTTGTTTAGCTCTTATGTGATCGGATATTTCCCACACAAAGGGGAAATCCCCCACCGCATGAACGGGGCACTTATCGCCGACCGGTCGGGCGAAACCGTGGAATACGCTCTCCTCAGCATCGAAGAGAGGGGTATGCTATTCATGAAGCAAGGTGTGAAAGTTTACGAGGGTATGATTATTGGTGAGCACGCCAAGGATAACGATTTGAACGTGAACCCCTGCAAAGAGAAAAAACTCACCAACATTCGTGCAGCAAGTGCCGAGTTTTTAGTGACCCTTTCAGGAATCAGAGAAATGTCACTCGAAAAAAGTCTAGAGTGGATCGACGAAGACGAGTGGATTGAAGTGACTCCGGAAAACATTCGCCTCCGCAAAAAAGTACTCCAACAAAATTTGCGAAGCGTAAAACGGAGCGATCGAATTCAGTAAGATTTTTAATTAATTTTTTTTGTTGATTTGTGATAGTTACAAAGTAAATCCAAAACATTCTCTGGGATTAGTTCTTGCAAAACCAAGCATTTTTGGATTTACTAAAGATCTACCACATCAACTCGTGTTGGGGCGTCGGCAAGTGGTAAGCTAGCGGATTTTGATTCCGCCATTCCTAGGTTCGAATCCTAGCGCCCCAACCAAATTCTCAAAAACCCACTCCCGAATTAGGCTCTACCCCTAATTAAAGGCAAGATCGCAGCCAAACAAGTCTAATTTTTTATAAATTAAAAATATTTAAAAAACAATCGCTTATCAATAATGTGCGCCGGGGAGGTGAAATGCCAGAATCTCTTAGAAAAGGGGTAAGGGTGCTTTACGAAGTTCCTGAAAAAAAGGAAGCGATCTATGAGGGATGACGAAGAATTGAAGATCATTATGACTAGAAGTAACCTTTAGAGGTATTTAAAATTGTTTTATTGAAAAAATGACAATAAAATCAGCAACTTAACAATAGACTCAAAATGAGTGCATATAAACTCATTTTGAGTCTATAATGAATCTATGGCACTAGACCAACTCTTTGGAAGCACTACCACTAAACGCATCCTACTTCACTTGTTTCATTACGGTGAGGTTCACGCAAATGGGATCGCAACCGACTATAAATCGGCTGTAACCCCATTTACAAGGAAGCTTGATCAATTAGAAAACTCGGGGATTTTGGTTTCTAAGCTCATCGGGCGCACGCGTCTGTATCAACTCAATCCAAAGTCTGCGTTTACTAATCCATTGCGTAAGGTAATTGAAGTCGAGTATGAAACGATGCCTCTTACTGAGCGTGAAAAAATATTTCACGAACGCCGCCGCCCGAGACGAAAAGGTAAGCCAGTAAAATGAATTCACCGAATTGGAAAAAGTGTACTGAAGAAGAACTTTGGAAGTTTGTAGGATTTTATTTGGCTGAAGCTGGCGTCGAATCTGTTTTGGTCGGAGGAGCGGTTGTTGCCATTTATTCGAAAGGAGCCTTCAAATCAGGGGACCTTGATTTTGTTACTCAAAGTGGAACCCAAGAAAAAGTCCGAGAGGTTTTAGAGGCTTTAGGATTTAAAAAAACAAGCAGGCACTATGAACATCCAGAATGTCAGCATTTGTTTATTGAGTTTCCAATTGGTCCGCTTTCGATCGGAGACGATTACAAAATCAAACCGAATGAAGTAAATGTAGAGGGAAAAACGATCAAAATATTCAGTCCTACAGACTGTGTTCGGGATCGGTTGGCTTCATACATTCATTTCAATGCGCGAGAATGCCTAGATCAGGCAGTGCTAGTTGCTCAGAATAAACCGGTCAATCTGAAGAAGATTGAAGAGTGGTGTAAGTCTGAACGAGCGACTGAAGCATTTGATGAGTTTAAAACTAAACTTAAAATGCGGTAGTTCTTCACGTTCTACGATTCACCTCATAAGACGTTGATGAATATTACCGCACTCCCCTAATCGGAGTAAAATGACGTCCAATAAAATTTCATCTTCATGCGGTGACCTTTTGATCTTTGATAATGATAATATAGTCATCATCGATTTTTTGCACAAACCATAGACAACGAAAAAAACACGAATCTCTTTCATCTCACATGCGACTAAACCCTAAGCAGTTTCTCGTCACTAGAAATCTAAAACCTTCCTTGCACCACCCCTCTTATCTATACTGATCTTATGCAACACCCTGCCACCCTCATCACCGGCGCAAGCTCGGGTATTGGCCGCCAAATTGCCCTAGATTTAGGCAAAAAAGGCTCTCCCTTAATCCTTGTGGGTCGCAATACCAATGCCCTGGAAAACCTTAAATCAGAACTTCACGCTCACAATCCCAAGCTCCCGGTCACCCTTCACCGCATTGATTTTGAAAATGATCCCCTGCACGCTGCAAATCACCTTGCTCAGCTGACCCAAAGCGTTCCGCTCAAGGGAGTTGTCCTTGCTGCGGGATTTGGGCTCGCTGGGGAATTCACGCAGCTCAGCATCGAAAAACAACACGCGATGATTGACGTAAATTTACGGGCCGTCGTTCAACTGGCTCACCATTATGGGACAAGATTCAAATCCGAACGCCAGGGACAAATTGTACTGTTGAGTTCCATCTTAGGATTTCAAGGGGCGCCGGGGTTTGCAGTGTATGCGGCGACTAAAAATTTTATCCAGGGTTTTGCGGAAGGACTTTTCTACGAGCTCCGTCCCCATCAAGTGCAAGTCATTTGTGTTGCACCGGGGCCTGTTCACACCGCATTTGCCAATCGTGCCAATATGAGTTTTTGGTGGGCTGATCGGCCTGAAAACGTGAGCCGATCGGTGGTCCAAGCTATGACTGTTATAACGCATCCGACACGTTGCCTGACGCTTCGTCCCGGACCTGTGTCTCGGATCATGGGATACACACTTGGACTATTTCCCCGCAGGGTCAGGGTGTGGGTGCTTAAAATAGTTTTAGGAACGATGCAGAAAAAATAAAAAAACCCCGGGATTTCTCCCGGAGGTCCATAAATTCCAATTTTAGATACCTACCTGATTTAAGACTGTTCGTCTAAACCATCATCACTGCTCCCATAACCACTGGGATTATTTTTTAACTCAGCAACATAGGCTTCTAAGATTTTCTTCTCCATTGCGACACGTGTGTCTTTGTTCAAAGGGTGTGCAATGTCCTTATAAGATCCATCTTTTCTTTTTTTACTGGGCATCGCAACAAACAATCCGGTTGATCCGCTAATCACTTTAAGATCACGCACGACAAAACATCCATTCAGAACAATCGTGACGTAAGCCTTCAGTTTTTCTTCGTTAACCGGGAATACCTTCACTTCGGTGATTTCCATTGCATGCCCCCCATAGCATTGAACCGAAAAAACGGTAAAGCCGTTATGTTCAGTTTAGGCAATGTTTTTACGGTTTGCAAAAAAACGTGAACTTTTCTCGGGTTTTATCCCAGTCAAAAATCACACGTCCGGAACTTATCACCCCCGCAATCAGTTCTGACGCCAAAACGTTTTGAATTCGCTTCTGAAACACCCGCTTGAGCGGTCGGGCGCCAAAATCCCGATCGTATCCCTCATCGACCAATTGGACGCGGGCAGCCTGGGTCAAATCAACCTCTATGCGACGCTCCAACAACTGGCCGTTAAGTCCTTTGATTAACGTGGTCAGGATACGATCTAAGGCACTTTGATCTAAGTTTTTGAATACGACGATCTCGTCAATACGGTTAATAAACTCTGGACGGAATGCTTGTCGCAACACGTCTTGGAGCTTGGTATCGCGAATTAACTCATTTTTCTCTTCAATGATGATCGAAGATCCCAAGTTTGAGGTCATAATGATGACCGTGTTCGAAAAATTTACGGTACGTCCTTGCCCGTCGGTAACCCGCCCATCGTCTAAAATCTGTAAAAACACATTAAAAACATCGGGGTGTGCTTTTTCAATTTCATCGAGAAGCACAACCGAATAAGGGCGCCTCCTGATTTTTTCCGTAAGTGCGCCACCTTGTTCGTATCCAACGTAACCGGGAGGAGCCCCGATCAATCGGGATACGGAGTGTTTTTCCATGTATTCCGACATGTCCATCCGAACTAATGCCTTTTCGTCATCAAACAAAAACTGTGCAAGTGCTTTGGCTGTCTCGGTTTTTCCAACACCGGTCGGCCCCATAAACAAAAATGAACCCATCGGACGATTTTTTTCCCGGAGACCTGCCCGCGATCTGCGGATGGCATTTGCCACTGCGGCCAAAGCTTGAGGCTGGTCCATCACCCTTTCTGCAAGTCCTTGCTCCATCTTTAAAAGTTTTTGAGCCTCGCTCTCCAACATTTTTGAAACAGGCACGCCTGTCCATCGTGATACCACTTCGGCAATGTCATTTTCATTGATTTCACGCGGGAGTAACGTTGTTTTTTGATCTTTTTCCAAAGCATCTAGCTCTTTACTCAGCTTTAACAGCTCGCCATACTTCAGTTCGGCCGCACGTTCCAACTGCCCTTCTCGCTCCGCGCGTTCGCTTTGAATTCTGACCGACTCGATTCGAGTCTTAAGGGCCTTGACCTGTTCGAGAATCTTTTTCTCAGCCTCCCAACGGGTTTTTAACTCTTGATTTTGTTTCTCTAATTCACCAATCTCCGCTACGACAACCGCCAAACGCTGTTTAGACGCGTCGTCAGGTTCTTTCTTGAGGGCCTGACGCTCGACCCCTAGCTGAACCAAACGCCGCTCCAACTGATCAACCGCCTCCGGACGCGAATCCATTTGTAGCCGCGCGCGAGACGATGCTTCATCCACTAAATCAATGGCTTTATCCGGTAAAAAACGTTCTGTGATGTAGCGGTTTGATAACGTTGCTGCAGCTACGAGCGCAGAATCACGAATCGTAACGCCATGATGAATCTCGTACTTTTCACGCAATCCACGCAGAATAGAAATCGTGTCTTCCACATCGGGTTCTCCGACTTGGACGGGTTGGAACCTTCGTTCAAAAGCGGCGTCTTTTTCAATATATTTACGGTATTCATCTAATGTCGTCGCCCCGATACAACGGAGCTGACCACGCGCTAGGGCGGGTTTCAACATGTTGGATGCATCCATTGCTCCTTCCGCTGCACCTGCCCCGACCAAAGTGTGTAACTCGTCGATAAACAAAATCACCTCGCCTTGAGCGGCCTCGACCTCAGTCAGAATTGCCTTTAAACGTTCTTCGAATTCCCCTCGGAATTTAGCCCCGGCAATCAAAGCACCTAAATCCAACACCAGCAAACGCTTGGACTTTAAACCCTCGGGTACATCCCCCTGAGAAATCCTCAGCGCCAGTCCTTCGGCTATCGCCGTTTTCCCAACACCCGGTTCTCCGATCAACACAGGGTTATTCTTGGTTCTGCGGGACAAAACCTGCATCACTCTGCGAATTTCTTCGTCGCGACCAATCACGGGGTCCAAGCGCCCCGAACGCGCGTCTTTCGTCAGATCACGACAGAACGCCTCTAAAGCTGAAACCTGTTGCTCTGGGTTCACATGAAGTGGTTTTTGCATTTTCCCCGATCCTCCACATAAAAAATGGGGCCCGAGAGAGCATTGTCAAATCGAGGGTTTTTTTAAACAGAAGCTATTGATCGATTATCGCTCAAAATCAGGCGCTTCTGGGCGCTCGCGGATTTTAGTCTTGAGGTCAACAACTTTAGACCTGCGCTTCACCTTAAGCGTCACAACTGCACCCACTGGCTTTTGCGCAATTTCCGATGTCAGGTCTTGAGCACTTTTAATCGCAACTCCATCCACCTGGGTAATCAAATCACCAACCACTAGCCCTGCATCATCCGCAGGACTTTTAGCCTCTATGCTGGCCACCAAAGCACCTTTCGGCGCATTTTCAGCATCAGGATCCAAGGGAGTTGCCAAGGAGATCCCTAAATAGCCCCGAGCCACTTTCCCTTTTTTTCTGAGCTCCTCTAGGTTTTTTCTCACTGATGAAATAGGGATTGCAAAACTGATTCCGGGACCACGGGCGTCGATCGCATTATTTACTCCAATGACCTCACCCTTGACAT
>JAIXVT010000340.1 GCA_027482725.1 Pseudomonadota bacterium
CAGCTCCAAACGAACTCACCGCATCCAGGTACAATCGTACTCCACGGGCCTGACAGGCGGCTGCTATCGGCGCAATCGGATTCAATCGTCCGGTAGTAGTCTCGTGATGAATGACAAAAACGTCGGTGATTTTAGTATTGCTGGAAATCACCGAAGTCAGGTGTTGAAGATCCAGAGGCTTTACCCAATCCAGCTTCAAAAGCTCAGCCGATTTCCCTTGAGCCTGAAGCATTTGATACCCCCGCTCCCCATACACTCCATTTGCAATCACCAAGGTATGAGAGTTTTTAGGAATCAATGATCCTAACATCGCTTCTACTGCGGAGGTCCCCGAACCCGTCAGCATCACTGCCTTGTAATCTGGCACAGCGTCGGGATAAATCCGTCCTAGTTTTTGAAGAACATCCAAAGTCATGACTTGAAACTCTGTCTCTCGGTGACAAAGATCATCTTGAAGTAAAGCTTTACGCACCCGATCCGACAACGTAACCGGGCCTGGATTCATGAGTTTCATCAGATATTCCTTACTTTTTGTCCTTGTACCAAGCACGCATGCGGTCGGCAACAAACTCAGGGGTAACTTTTGGCCGTGGGAGTCGAGATGAATCCTCAGGCGTGATCTTGACGTGAATCAACGTGAGCCGAGGATCACGATCAGACAAAATCTTCTCAATGTCATGGAGATGGGATGTTGCAACGACCCGTTCATATCCACAGGCGCGAGCTATGCCTGCAAAATCGATTGACCCTGATACCGTAGCCTGTCCGCCAGTAGAATCGTGGAGCTCGTTATCCAATAGCAAGTGCACGTAACCCTGGGGACGCTCGTACCCTAACGTTGCAAACGCTGACAACCGCATCAAAGCCGCACCATCACCGTCCACACAGACCACGCGGGTGTTGGGCTTTGCCAACTTCATGCCATAAGCAAAACTCGTGGCACAGCCCATTCCGCCAACCATGTAGAGTTGATTCTCACGGTCCTCAAGGGCATACAAAAAACGCCCCATAAACCCGGTGGTTGCAACAATCGCGTCGTTATTCGGCGTCACTTTTTGTAAAACGCCCAACACCTCACTCCGTGTAGGCAAGGGTAAAGACCATTGGGCAGGAACCGGAGTCTGCTGAGCAAGTGGAGGGGTCTTCACCTTAGCTTTGGACTTTAAGGCATGCGGAGCTACAGCATCTTTACGCATGATCAAACCATAAGGCTCTTTGGTTTTGTTCATGTGATCCACAGCACGAGCAATTGCACCCTCAACCGCAGATTCGTCTTCAGGAAACATTTCCCAGCGGATTTTCATCGTATCAAAAAGCTGAGGAGTGATTTGACCCATTAAATCGTGCTGAGGCTCATCGGGCGCGCCTCCCGGCTCACCCCGCCAAGTGGTGATCACTAACGATGGAATTTTAAAAATCATGTTGATCGACGTGAGTGGATTCACGGTGTTTCCAAACCCTGAGTTTTGGAACATCACCACCGCTTTACGCCCTGCAACCTCAGCGCCTGCGGCTATCGCTACCGCTTCGCCCTCGTTAGCGGCGCCGATATACTCTAGATCAGGTGCATCGATGACATAATTGATAAACGGCTTCAAATAGGAACAGGGTACGCCGGTCCACAGGCTAAATCCCTGCTTTTGAATCGCACTTACAAAACTCTCAGCCTTGATCATTAAAACGATCCCCCAGCGGCAACATCTTCCACACCGTCAATGTCCAGCCAGTGCCCCGTGGTATACAGCACTTGAACAGGATGACGAACGGCAATGCGTTTCAACAGATCGCCCAGCTTTAATGTGGAAAAAAGTGCAGGATCTTTTTTTACCGCAACGATCTCGTCACGTAAAATCGCGGCACCCTTTTGAGATACTTTGATCAACCCCATCCACTCCCCGTGAATACCGGGGGTATCTGAAGCATGAGTGATATCTTTTAACGTGATGGTGTTATAAAACGAGCGCTTTGAATTCGGCTCGCTGCACATCACATAATCCGCAAAGCGGCCTTTATTGGCGGATTCATTATTGGCATCAACGGCGATCACGATATCACCAGCTTGCTCTAATAGCTCTTGCGGAACATACTTGCGGGTCAACACATCACCATAGGTGATTAAGCAAGCATCAAAGTTACCTTCTAACGCTTTTGAAGCCGCGTCTAATGATGCGACCTCTTGGGTTTTGTCGAAGGCGTCATTGTCGTAGTAAGTTATCGAAGAGAGATTCACCGCATCTTTTTTATACCCACGAACACAATGAAGATCTTTTACTCCCACTTCACGGAACGTATCCGCAATGTGACTTAAAATCGCTTTTCCTTGAACATTCACCATTGCTTTCGGGCGGTCCTGGGTGAGTTCACCTAACTCTACTCCACGAGATGCGGCCAAGATAATCCCACGAGCATTTTGTGCGGTTGTGGGGAGGTACTTTTTCTCAGCCTCTTCAAGCTCACTTTCCCCTTGAATGCGGAACACATCGGCTACTGTTACGATTTTATCTTCGACGTTGAGAAGATTTTGATCTTGATAAATTTGTTTCACCGTTTTTTGCATCGCAGTCATTGAGGAGCGCATCGAATGATTGGCCCAGATCACGACTGAGAATTTTTCATTACGAAATACATCCGTTGGTGTCGTGTAGTATTTGGTGGGAACAATCACCACAGGCAATCTGTCTCCCCATTCTTTTTTGAACGCTAAAATTTCAGACGGCGACTTGAGCGCAGAATGAATCAAAATCGCATCGGCCCCGGCCTTGCGATACGCCTCGGCGCGCTTGAGCGCTTCTTGAAGTCCCCAGCCTGCAATAAACGCTTCGACGCGTGCAACAATGACAAAGTCATCGTCTTCTTGCGCGTCCTTGCCGGCTTTGATTTTTCCGGCGAATTCGTCAATGTCGGCCAAAGGCTGCGCGGTACCCCGAATAAAAGAATTGGTCTTAGGGAACAATTTATCCTCGATACAGACCCCCGCTACGCCACGACTTTCTAATTTTTTGACCAAGCGACGCATGGAGTTGAAGTTCCCGTACCCCGTATCGCCGTCCAATAAAATCGGGATCGACGTCGCATCACTCATGAACTCACACACTTCCAACACTTGGGTCCAGCTGGCCTCGTTGTTATCACGCACACCTAAAGCGGCGGAAATCGAAAGAC
>JAIXVT010000010.1 GCA_027482725.1 Pseudomonadota bacterium
AAGGCGGGGTGGGTCAGGATCTTGGAAAATCGTTTTCACTGTAACCGATAAATGTAGGAATTATGAAACCAACGTCTTCAACTCCGCTTAGCCCTCTTGATCGTTTCGGGGGATGGGTGTTGAAACTGTGGTCCGTTTTAATTTCTCTTAAATTCGCTGTAGCGGTAATGGTAGGTCTCGCAGCTTGTTTGGCTGTCGCTACTATTATTGAGTCCAAGTTTAATACGGCTACAGCAAAGTATTACGTTTATCAGTCTCGATTGTTTTACCTTCTGCTTTTTTTGTTTGGTCTTTTGATTCTGTGTGTTGCCCTGAGCCGTTGGCCTTGGAAAAAACGTCACTTGCCGTTTTTGCTCGCCCATGCGGGGATTCTGATGATTCTTGGGGGTGCGTGGGTCACGATCAAAGTCGGGATTGATGGACAGCTTAAGATCTCAGAGGGCGAACTTTCTGCAGCGGTAGAACTCGACGATCATGTTCTTGTGTTTTCTCGTGAACAGGTCGGGATCGAGCAAAAACCCTTTCCCTGGCGTCCTAACCGGGAGATGTTCATCCCTTTTGAAATTGAAGGGCGGGATTTGTCAATCGTCGACTTTATTCCCGATGCCGAACCAAAAATTGAATTTGGTGCTGTGGCCTCGAACCAAAAACCCAATGCCGCTATCAAAGTCCGAGTGATTGGCGCACCTATGGGGGGAGCACCAGAGGTGTGGTTATGGCAAAAAGATCCCAATTGGGCCACTCAGTCTATTGGGCCTTTGCGAATGGTGCTTAGGGATAAATCGCGGAAAGATTTAGCGGATCTAGATGTGGTGGGCTCTGCGCCCACCGGGGGCGAACTTGCTCGGGTGGACTTTGTTTTTGATCGCGGTCCTAAGGGAGACTTGAAAATAGTCGCAGAAGCGCGGAGTGCGCGAGGAATCACCGCGCGGGAATACTTACCCTCTGTCGGAGAAATTTCTAAAGATAGACCGTTCACATTCAACCCGGGCTTCAAAATGCCCGTTCGATTGGTGATCGACCAAGTGATCCCAGATGCACAAAATGCATCATCCTATGTGCCGGTAAAAATACCTTCATCCACTCCCATCCCTGCCATTCAGGTTCAGGTCAAATCAGGAGAGCGGTTGTGGTTGGGGCTTGGAGACCGTGCGGATTATACCGACCTTTTGGGGCGCTCAGGTTCGGTTGGTTTTTTCCCGCGTCGGATTGTTTTGCCCTTTGCGCTTCGACTCAAGCAATTCAAAATTGACCACGACCCCGGCACACAAAACCCTGCTGCTTATGCGAGCCATGTTCAGGTGGTTAAAAAACTTTCAGAGTCTGATCAAGCCCTTGCGGATTTGCCTGCGCATTGGATTACGATGAATGAGCCTTTAAAAGAGGGTGGTTTTACATTTTATCAGGCCAGTTATGTGCCTGATTTTCCACGTCCGACCACGACTGTCCTCAGTGTGAATTTAGATCCCGGACGTTGGATTAAATATTGGGGTTCGTTGTTACTCACTCTGGGTACGCTTTGGTTGTTTTTGAATCGGCTCAAAACCGCAAAGCATGCCAATAAACATCAGATAAAGCTGTCGTCAAATTGAGGGGATTGCCATGTCGAATGTTCAACGCATTAAAGTTCTGGTTTTAGTCACGGGTTTTTTGCTCAATGGTTTGAGCTTTGCCCAAACAGATGCTTCGTCTCTCAAGCCCACGCAGTCCGGTTGGGCGTGGTCCCGTTTGGGGCGTATTCCGGTGCAGAGTGGTGGGCGCTTAAAGCCCTTGGACGAATTTGCCCGAGAAAATATTTTAAGGTTTACGGGATCAAGGTCGGTCTCTGGTTTTGATCCGGTCGAATGGGTGGCATCGGTGTTGACGAAACCTGATGCTTGGGCACGCGAGCCCTTAATTCGAGTGGGGCATGAGGACGTGCGGAAGCAGTTTGTACTTGATCCCGCGCGTAAACTGTTTAGCGTTCATGAATTGATGACGAATCCCGCGTTTGCCCAGTATGCGAATTCGGTAGCGTCGGGGGATTCGTCAAAGCAAGTAGATAACACGGGGGTCACTGCGGTCAGTAATAAAAAAGATCCTCGGGTCGACGAACTTAAGCGCGTCGTGGATCGCGTGTTGTCGTTTCAAGCTTTCGTTCAAGGGCAGACCTTGCTCTTGTCTCCACCTAAATCCGGAAATATTGCTGATCCATGGCGATCCTTGGCGTCCGGGATTTCCGATCCCACCCCGCAATCTGAAAAATTTTACCGCAGTCTCCGCGCTTACATGGACGGGGATCAGGCGGGGTTCACTGATAACGTCAACAGCTTAGTGACTTTAGGCGCACAAGATCCTGGGGCGCGAGTCCTGCAAGCCGAAGTGTTGTTAAATCGTGTTCGTCCGTTTTTTCAGGCCTTGGCCCTGTATTTATTGGCCGCCCTTTTTTGGCTGGTTTCGGGCCGGTTCCCTTGGGCGCGACTGATGGCCAAGTCTCTTACGATCATGGGATTTGCGTTGCATGTCTTTGGATTTGCACTACGGAGTTATGTTGCGGGACGGCCTCCTGTGACCAACATGTACGAATCGGTAATTTGGGTGAGCTTTGGAACGATGGTTTTTGCTTGGATCCTGTACGCGAAATTTGGACACTCGGTGATCATGGGGGCGGCTACGTTTTGCGCAGGGCTTGTGCTTTTTGCTGCCGATGCGTCGCCGACATTGATGGATCCATCGATCCACCCGTTGATGCCGGTATTGCGCAGTAATTTTTGGCTGACGATCCACGTGCTCACGATCACGTTGTCCTATGCCGCGTTTATGTTGGCGATGGGGATTTCGAACGTCACGTTGTTCCACCTGTGGCGCAAAGCGCTTGGGGTTGAAGGCGGAGCAGATCACCAAAAACGGTCACTTTTGTTGAATGATTTTACGTACCGTGCACTTCAGTTTGGTACGGTGTTGTTGGCTGCGGGTACGTTGTTGGGCGGGATTTGGGCCGATTATTCGTGGGGCCGATTTTGGGGTTGGGACCCGAAAGAAGTTTGGGCGCTGATTGCGTTGCTTGCTTATATTGCCGTTTTGCACGGACGTTTTACGGGTTGGATCACGATGTTTACGTTTCCGTTTTGGACGATCTTGAGTTTTTCTACCGTGGTCATGGCGTGGTACGGGGTGAACTTTGTGTTAGGTGCCGGACTGCACAGTTACGGGTTTTCGAGCGGCGGGCAGGGTGCAGTTGCGACCTACTTGGTTGCGCAGACGGCCTACTGTTTGTGGATTGCGCGCGAAGTCGGACAAGCTAAAAAAACCAATGCTGGCCCCAGAACCTAAGATCAAGGCGAAGCCGTGTATCCCGATATCCGGCGTTGATCTCTCGAAATGGTCGTACTACCGTATTGGCGGCATTGCGGATCAAGTTTGGTCGCCACGGGATGATGCCGAACTCGCCGATGTTGCTCAGCAGTGGCGCAAAATGGCGCAGGAATCGGGAAGACTTAAGGTCATCATCGTGGGTGCCGCATCTAATACGTTGTTCCCGGATGGTGCCGTACACATTCCTGTTCTTTCACTCCGAGATTTATATAAGGATGAAATCCAGTTTTCTACCGATTCTTCCCAGGTCCGTGTGGGTGCGGGCGTGATGGGGAGCGTATTGCTGAGGCAAGCCGCGCAGTTTGGTGTGGCTGGTCTTGAAGTCATGGCGGGAATCCCCGCGACGATCGGTGGGATGGTTGCGATGAATGCGGGGACGTTTTTGGGCGAAATCGCGCAGCTTTTAATC
>JAIXVT010000199.1 GCA_027482725.1 Pseudomonadota bacterium
CGTTTTCAGGTGTAAAACCATTCGCCTTTCCGCAGGAAGATATACTCCCAAGTAATACCCCCATGAGTAGTACAAAATGATATATTTTATTTCTCATTCTTAAACTTCCTCTGTATTAGATATTCTTCTCCCCAACTCGGACATTAATGAGTGAGTTTCTCTAATAATTTTTCTTCTTCACACTCATATCTGAGCAATATCTGCTGAAACTCTGCTGGCGTAATCCCATCCTTCCATTTAAGCGAAGTCGAAAAATTCAATGCAGGGACAAATTTCTTAAGAGAAGCCTCAACCATTTGGGATGTCATTACATCTAACTCTACTTTCAGGTCAGCTCGTCCCGGCCTCAATAATGCTGGGTCAATTTTTGCAATATGATTAGTAGTGAAGGCAAAAACTCGCCCTTCGGATTCTACTACACCGTCGATTGCATTCAACAATCCACTTAATGTCACTCTATCAGGTTTACTGTCTTTGTCTTTTTTGGAACGGTCATGCGAAGCAAGGATAGTATCAATATCTTCCATCAACACAAGAGAACGCGAACCAACACGCCACATAAGCTCCATTAATTCGTTGTCAGTTATGTCAGAAAGATCAACTGTATATAATCTCAAATCATATTGAGCACAGATCGCACGAACTAACGATGTTTTTCCAGTTCCAGGATGGCCATATAAACACATTCCTGTCCTATACGGGATTCCTCGCGTTCTGTATGTCTCCTCTGATTGAAAGAAACGATCCAAGTGCTTGGTGATCTTATCTCTTGTATCATCTGCTAGAATAATAGAGTCTAGAGTTCTGGGTGCCTGACTTGTAAGAAGGTTCCATGATTTCCAGCGAGGAATGTATATTTTAGTTTCTTTGGAACGATGTGTTTCTTTAACAGCTTCATCTACAATTTCTCTGATAAATTTTTGATTTCTACCAACGCAGGTTATGGAGATTTCTTCTAGCTCAAAGCCATCCTTAGTTTCTACTCGATCACGGAAAAACCAACACAACCTTCCCCTATGAAAGAAATAGTGCCGCCCAAACCCTACAGATAGCTCTCTATTTTTTGCTCGAAGAGAGCGAAACTTTTTACTGTAAGGCCGTCGCTCCATCCAACGTGTAATAGCCACAAATTCATCCTGTGTGCTTGTAACTTCAAGAACAGTGGTAAATTGTCTTTTAAAGGCCTTCCAAAGCGTTATAGGAATGTCTTTTGAAACAAAGGTCAACATGGCCGCGCCCCAGAGTCCAAGAGCCGCTGCCATCATTGAGTTATCTTTGAGATCAATAAGTGAAGGATACTGCATAAAAACACTCCGATATTCTTTATTCACAATATTACAACCCTGAGAAATAGTCAATTACCTATGGTAATTATTACTAAACTATTGATACTATAGACCGATAGGCTAAATGAATTAGCTGAAAGAGGCCAAGGAGCCATACAGATGAAAAAAAAGCCTGAAAAAGCTGTTGAATATAGCCTTTCTGAGAGGTTGAAGTATTTACGTGAAACTAGAAATCTAACTCAGAAAGATTTAGGCCAAATGGCTGGCGTTTCTCAGGCTACTATCGCTCATATTGAGAAAGGCACGAAAGACCCAAGTGTAGATACTCTTGATAAGATCGCTGCCGCTCTCGACATCCACATTGCAACCCTGTTTTCAACCAATGATGTTTTTGTTTTCGATATGAAACGTCTTCGCAGGAAATATAATAACGTAGATAAACTTACACCCCATCTTTACATGGGGCTTGGGAAAGTCATTCAGTTTGCGAAAGATATTGGGATGATTAAATAATCAGAGTTTTTTTCTCAGCTCTTTTAGCCTTTTCTCAATCAATTCCCAGTTATTTTCTTTGCTCTTAACATCTGTAATGTTCAGTATAGCTCTTGTCTTATATTTCTTAGTCAGCTTGGTAACTTCATTACCATCGACAACATAATACCTTGGTAGCTCATCAAGCTTCCCAAGAACTACGAGAACAAATACCAAATTTTTGGAATAAGACGACCCAAGTTTGATAGGCCATCCAACAAATTTCTTAAGAGCAATTGCTTTTACCTGTACTGGCAAGGTCACTTCGTCATCTTCAATAATGAGATCAACCTTTTTGGCATTACCTACTGTCATTGCAACATTGAAGCCTCTTTTAGATAATTCGGCAGCAACGAAGTATTCACCAGCTAAGTGTGTGCATGGCTGTCTTTCTTGAATCTTTTTTAACTTTGTTTTGCTCACTTTACCTCCAAAAAATTTATCTCGGGTGGAGCAAGATCAATCATCAACTGCTTCAAAATTTCTCCATCGAATTGAAAATCTTTATTGTCCTCAAGAACTTTTAGAAGTTCATCTTGTCTTGGCTGGCCAAATGCCAGCCTATATCTAGCAAGAGTTTTTAAGAGTGCCTGAAAGTGCTGATCGTCTTTTGAATAAGGAATAATTGGCACGTTCCTCATTACCTTAAATTTACTGTCGTAAATCCAGTATGGAATCATATCATTCGACTTACTTTTATGAGCCTCTGAAGCTGCTTTGAATAACTCGTCCCAGACATCCCCATTTTTAAAGCTCAATATATTAAATTCAGTCGATACATTCTTTCTTATAACGTGGCCTTTGAAGCGATGAATACGGCCTTCACGTTGCTCAAGATCGACAGGATTTCTTGGAAGATTCCAGTGAAATATCGAGTGACAATACTGGTGGAAGTCCAGGCCTTCTTGCCCTACGGATGTTGTAGCAAGTACAAATGGTCTAAAAGGTGAATTAAAAGCATGGCGAACAGTCTCAGCGCGTGACTCTTGTTGGCCATCTTCACTTTTCCAATCCCCATAGCCAAGAGCAAACTTACACCTTGTCTTAACTTTATCGGGTTTTGATTTTCCATCGACAAACACATCAATATCAAGACGGCCTTGCCTCATTGAGCAAACTTCAGCAAAGATTTCGACAATTGGATAATATGGATCATCGTCCTCACTTTCAATCTCAAGATCATTAGAGAACCCTTCTGCCACTTTCAAGATATGAAAATACTCATCACATACTGACTGTAAGTTTCCATCCAAGCAGTAAGTAAGCACATTCGCCCAATAAGAGTCTTCATCTTCTGTTCTAATGATCGAAATAGCCTCACTTGAATTAAACAATGACCTCATCGCAAAAGCACAACTGGTTGAATGAAACAAGAGCGAAAGTGTGTTTAATTCATCGAGGTTTGATTTGTCTTTGTGGATATTCAGCAAAGATCGGTAAATCACATTAGCAGGAGAAGCGAGAGCAATGGTGGCTATTTTATCCAACAAGTCCTCTGGCGGTGCTCCTAATTCAATGTCTCCACGGAAAACTTTTTCATACATTTTCACATGGTCATCAAATACAGAACCAGCAACACCATCCGAATCAGGTTCATACCAACGGCAGCCAAATTTATCTGCAAACCATGATGCGATTAGGTCTTTGTGTGAACTTTCTCGATCTAGTAGAAGCGGAGCTGCCCAGTACCAGTTGGAATCACGTTCAGTACCTTTGCTATACTGGGATGTCACTTTTTCTAGAAGTGGTTTTAACTTGTTTTTTACTTCTCCGAGAATTTCATCAACCGTAGCGAGCGAATCAAAATTTAATTTAAAAACATCACCCGCCCCCACTAGAGTTAAAGAGGGATAAAGTAGAATTAAGGAACGAAGTCCCTCAAGCTTATCTTCTTTCTTTCTAATATAGAGTCCCGTGCTTTCTTTGTAAGAATCAACACCCTTGTTCTTATATGGGCCATTCAAATACGCTTGAGACTCCGCTTCATGACTAATCAAAGAGGCCACTGCACGAGGAACAACCTTCCAAGAAGAGAATACAAGTGATTTAGTAAAGGAACTATCTGCAAATTTTTCAAATGCTCCTCTCAACTTATAATATGGCGCTGAAGGAGGAATCCAGAGAAGTTTCCATGATTCGTTCTTAAAGATTTCTGACTGGATAGAATGAAGTCTGCTGTTGTTAGGCGAAACGGGATTAAATTGTTCAAGAGCATTTCGATCAATAAATGCTGTCGGATATTTAGCCATCACTTTTTTTACAGGAGCACGATCTAGTCTATCTAAAAGCCTTCTCTTGATGTCGTAATCTTCCATCAAGTTCAGAAGGTATGGAGAGCTTTTCCAGTAATCCACATTCCCTTTAAGCTCCAAAGCTTCTGCTATTTCTTCAAGCTGAACAAAGCTAATCATTTCCTGCGGAGTCGGGATCACCGAGAAAGGTTTATTTTCAATCATTCCATCACTATCTTTAGTCGATTTAACTCGTTCTGTTCGAGACATCACTAATCTCAATACTTCTTCGGTATTTTTCTTGGCCAACAAAGCACCTTCAACATCTACGCCAGTTTTAGTAAAAACGGATGCTCTAAACCTTTCTAAGTTATTTTTTAACTTCTCGATCTTCGTCGAATCATTTTTTAACAGCCAAGAGGTGGTAAGAATAAAGTCTTCATAATGATTCTCTTCATCCTCATTGTTAATCGTGTACATTTTGTATGGAGTGGCGCTGAGAAGGACTGATTTAACTTGAGGAAAGTCAAAAAGCTGCTTCGCTAATTCTCCCATATCGGTTCTGTCATCAAACAAATCCTTGAACCTTTGAAATTCATCCATAATAACCAGATCGGGACTCATTTTTCGCAAACATACCTGAGCTAAGATTTTCCTCAACTCACCGATGATAGAATTTGTTTTCGACTGGATTTCTGCCTCAGGAGAAGAGTTATATTGAGGATAGTTCTTACGAAGCTCAAGGAAGTCCGATTTTAAATTAGGCACTTTCTCTACATCTGCAAGAAAGTCATTAAGGAACTCTGAAAAGTCTAAATTATCCCAAAAAGCGCAGCAGTCTTGGGTGTACTGTTCCCAGCCTTTTCCTGCCTGTCCCTTAAAGAAGTTTCGAGACTCGGCTTTAGCACCATTCATCTCCCATGAGTCTCTAAGGAAGTAATAAAGAAGTGCCCGTTCTCTTTTCCAGCCACTACCTTTTTTTACGTTAAAGCTTGTATCGGGAGTGAATGAAACAAATCTTACGCGACCAAGGTTATCACGTCTGAGCTTCTTGGCATCCACGTTTGACTTGGTATTGGCATAAACTTCGGGCACAAGAGTTATTCGAGAAGCAAAATTCTCATGCTCGCTGATAAAGTTCAATTTACGAACATTTTGACTGGCAATATCGAGGTTAGAACAGATGTAAATAATGTCGATATTGTTACGGCCTTGTTTAAACTCCTCCGTCTTAACGATTTCCTCGATTGCTAAAGCAATAAGCCCACGACAAATAACCGTTTTCCCAAGACCGACTTCGTCAGCAATCAAAAATCTTGAAGTAGAATCCTTGTCTCTAAAAAGACGATGAAAAGCATTGAAAGAGGATCGTTTTTGAAAATCC
>JAIXVT010000129.1 GCA_027482725.1 Pseudomonadota bacterium
GCATGGTGTCGTCGGATATTTCCACGCTGTGGGTGTGTGCCCGCAGTCGCCTGCTGATCAGCGCGCGCCTGCAACCACTGCACTCGGTGGACAAACTGCGCTCGTCGGTGAAGGCCGGTGAAAGCTTTCGCTCGCCGCTGGCGTTGCTGGTGCACTTGCTGCGCGACCAGGGTGAGGTGCTGACGCAGATCGTGCGCAAGACCAGCATCAGCGTCGACCATATCGAAGACCAGTTACTGTCTTCACGCCTGTCCACTAACCGCGCCGAACTCGGTGCGCTTCAGAACCGATTCAACTCTACTGTGAACAACTTGATGACCTACGATGAGAACTTGTCCGCTGCGCGAAGCCGAATCTACGATGTGGATCTTGCTTCCGAAACGGCCGAATTAACCAAGTCGAATATCCTTTCGAATGCAGGTATTTCGGTCCTCAGTCAAGCGAACAACAACTCGATGGCGGCACTTAAGCTACTTGGGTAATCCACTCCACTGATCAGGTGCTGATGGGGGCCACATCACAGTGGTCCCCATCAAGCCTGACACAGGGGAGCGCTCGCTAAAGCATTGAAATTATTACATAAAAATAATTGATAAAATAACTTAACTTTTTAAATGAATAATAAATAAAAAAGCTTTAATCTAAGTCTGAGGGCGCAGTAACCCAACACCAAATCCGAGGGGATTTGGGGCGCAACAAACCTGGTTCGTACAGCAGAAACAGGAAGTCAGTATGGGACTTAGAATTAACACGAACATTTCTTCAATGGCCGCTCAGCGCAATATGCAGAAGACCAGCCACGAAATGGAGAAAACGTTTCAGCGTTTATCTTCCGGTAACAGGATCACCGCAGCCGGAGACGATGCCGCAGGTCTTTCGATCAGCGAAAACTTAAATGCCCAGATCCGATCTTTAAAACAAGCCGAACGTAACGCCAACGACGGTGTGTCGTTAGTTCAGGTTGCCGAAGGCGGAATCGCCGAAGTCGGAAACATCTTAGTGCGCTTGCGAGAACTTTCTATCCAAGCCGCATCCGACACCATTGGTGACCGCGAACGTGGGTTCATTGACCAGGAATATCAAAGCTTACGCGCCGAAGTGGATCGTATCGCTAACGTCACCAACTTTAACGGTACTCCGCTCTTGAACGGTAGTGCGCCAAAAGACAGCTTGGAACTCCAGGTAGGTGCGCGAAACAATGAGGCTGACCGCATCGCTTTTTCTGTTAACCAATACAACATCACCAGCGACGCCTTGGGAATTGGCGGGATTCGGGCAACCTCTATCGATGATGCTCGGGATTCCTTAGATAAACTTGACGAAGCTATCGGACGCGTGACCGGAGCCCGTGCAGGTTTAGGAGCGATGCAAAACAAGCTTCAATCTACCGTGAACAATATTGCGATCTCTAAAGAGAACCTATCGCAAGCCCGATCACGGATCGCGGATACCGATATCGCGGAGGAAACGACTGCGCTCACCCAAAAGCAGATCTTACAATCTGCGGGTATCGCGGTGTTGGCCCAAGCCAACTCTTCGCCACAACAGACTCTTAAGCTTCTGTAACTCTAGAAAAGTCTGTTAAAACAGGTCCCGTTTTGAGGAACCTTCGGGTCGGGATGACCCCTCAAGATCTTGAATCCTTTAGGGGATTCAAGATCTAAACCCTAGACCATACCTAGGGTGACTGCTTGCTCAGGCGGGCGCACTTTGTAATCCAAAGTGCGCCTGTTTTATTTCATCTGGGGGTGTTTACTCTTTTGATACCTTTGTCTTCTTAGGGAATTCGTACTGAAATAATTTGGACTCCATCACTTTTACAAACTGAAAATCCCGCAAATCCAAGCGCGTTTTATTTCCTGATTTGTGATCCAAAATAATCGCCTTTAAAGCGGGTCCATCAAACTCCACTTCTGCACGAGCCACGTCTCCAGCCTTACCTTCAACCGGGGTGATCTCGACTCGATGGGCACCCAAGTCTTTCACCTTGCCTTCTATCCGATCAAAATCTCCCATCAAAAGTGTCTGTAAAAACTGCGTCTGCACGGACTTTGCCGACCGGACAGTACCCTGTCCCACGTCATCATCATCAAACGGTGGCGTGTAGTTCTTGAGCGTTTTTCCGTCAGAAACAAAAACGGCAACATCAGGCTTTTGGGTTTCCCATCGGTACTGATCAGGCCGCTTGATCCAAATCTGCCCTGATTCTTTTTTTTGCACCTTGGTGGCACGAATGTCGGTGGTTTGCTCAAACTTAGCGGAAATCCCCTGGTTTTTTTTACTCTCTTCTGCAAACTTTTTAAAATCAGGCGCAAGTTCTAACGCCATCGCTAAAGCAAACATTGCAACCGCTCCTTACTGCAAATGAATGGAAACCATTTTAGATACACCAGGTTCCTCCATCGTGACCCCATAAAGTGTGTCGTTCAGTTCCATTGTTTTCTTATTGTGCGTGACCAGAATAAACTGGCTCTTCACTGACATTTCCCGCACCAAAGCATTGAATTTCCCAATATTGGCGTCATCCAAAGGCGCATCAACTTCGTCCAAAATACAAAACGGTGAGGGCTTGACCATAAAAATGCCAAAAATAAGGCTCAATGCGGTGAGCGCTTTTTCTCCCCCAGAGAGGGAGTTCATGTTGGAAATCTTTTTACCGGGCGGTTGGGCAAGAATGTCCACGCCAGCCTCTAAAATATCAGTAGATCCTTCGGGGTACACGAGCGACAACTTGGCCTGCCCCCCCCCAAAAATAATCGGAAACAAGCGTTCGAATCGGCTGGCAATCGCATCAAAAGCTTTTGCAAATCGCTCAACAGAGGTTTTATTGATGTGTTCGATCGCATCCATCAAATGCTGAATCGACGTTTCAAGATCGGTGCGTTCCGTACGTAAATGATCGTAACGTTTTTGAGTTTCCTCGTATTCTTCTGCGGCAAGTGGGTTGACCTCACCTAAACGACGAATACGATCTCGAAGCGACTCCACATCTTCGTGCAACTGGCGCTCTTCTTCGGCAGACATCTCCAAGGTAACAACATCCCCTTCCATCTGCTCTTGAATGCCGACGTTGCCGGGCGCATCCAAACACCCCGAACCGTATTTTTCTTCCATATTCTGCACTAAAAACTGATGCTCAGAATTTAACTTTTCAAACTCGATATCCAAGTTGTTTTGCTCGCTGGATTTTTCCTCGATCACGGCATGGCTTTGTTTGATACGCGCCATTTGAACCTGTATCTCTTGTTGAGAGATCTCAAGGCGGTTTTTTACCTCTGACATCGCTTCTCGGGTTTCACCCAAAGCTCGGGTCAACTCTGAAACCCGTTGAGCATGCTCATCATCCCCACCCGACAACGATGCTCGATCCTCGGCAAACTCTCCAAGCAAGCGCTCAATTTCTTCAAATCGACGCTCACGATCTGCAATATATCGCGCCTCGTTTTCAATCTCACGGTGCAGAGATTTCCGCTGTTCCCGCAACACCGATTCTTCAATTTTTAAAGCCTGGGATTTTTCTGAAGCAATACGGAGAGACTCGTCGTTTTTGGATAACTCCACCGTAAAAGAATCAAGCCAATTTTCATGGTCCAACTGCTCTCGTGCCTGAGCTTCCATTTGAGCCTGAATATCGATTTTTTCTTGAATTGCTGATCGCGATTGATCTTCGATCTGACTCCAGCGGTCATTCAGTCGTTGAAGCTTGCGGGTCGTGTCCTCGAGCATTCGTGCCAGTTGCTGGCGCTCGGCGTTAGCTTCCAAAAACTTTCGGTCTGCTTCCCGCGCCTGCGCCAAGGCCACTTCGCGCGCATCGGCTAAAGCAGATTTTTCTTGAGCCAACTGATCGCATTCCGCCCCAGCTTTAGCGTGCAATCCCTGTAGGTCTTCGACCACGCTCCGCAGTTCTTGGATCGCGCGTTTACGCTCCAAAACTAAGGCGACTTGGTCAGACATGTTTGCGCCACCGACCATTGTACCCTCGTGGGCATCAAACCACTCCCCCATCCGAGTTACAAAACTCACTTGGTTCAGGTGGTAAAGCTTACACTCTTCAAGTGCGGGCATTTGATCGGCAACGTGCACGCGCCCGGCAACGGTACGGATCCATTGGTGCGCTACCTGTACCATTTCTGGGGTCGCCCCAGCGGGGGACACCAAACGAATTGCCTCCGATAACGGCTGTTTTACGCTGTCTTTCGCAGGATGATCCCCCATCGGTGATCCAAAAATCTGCGCCGTCGCCACACCGGACTGAGATTCACGCAGTTGCGCAAACGCAGCTAAAAGTGCATTCGCATCGGCGCCGACAATTCGATCAAAATGAGGACCAAACACGGCTTGCACTGCACGCTCAAAACCAGAATTCACTTCAAAAAAATCAGCAAGGGCAAAAAAATCTTTCCCATTGGACTTGGCCCAAGCCAACATCGCTTTTGGTCCATTGGCCATCCCCTCGCGCGCTTGCTCCAGGGCTTCTAAAGAAGAAAGTTGCGATGACTTTTGCGTGTAATCTCGGAGCAGTTGTGCTGCTGTTTTTTGACTTGCTTCAAATCGCATGTTCAATGCGCTCAGCTCGGCCACGGCATTCTGAGCAAATTCGGATCGGGTGGCTTTTTCGGCCTCAAGCTCGGCACACTGCTCCACAAGCACAGACAAGCGTTCACGGTCGGTGGCCGTTGCCGATTCGATTTCGGAAATTTCCTGCGTCAAACGAGCGGATTCTACCTGCGCGCCTTGGACTCTTTCATCCAGTCCCGCTATCCGCGCACGCCCTCCGTTCAAACTCTGCGCGATATTCATGACCAACCGACGTTTCGTTTCTGCCTCACGAGCCACACCATCGTAGACTTCACGCAAACGGCTCACTCCTTCAAAAGCTGCGGTCGAATCGGCTTCAACTTGGGTACAGCGCGCTTCCAAATCGGCATAAGTCCTGCGTTTTTGCTCTATCGATTCGCGGTATCCCGTAAGGTCGTCTTCGATTTGGATTTTTTCACTCTCGAGTTGCACCAGCTGACGATTCAAATCTTCTTGGCGCTGTTTGGAAATCTCTAATGCGTTTCTGTGGTGATTCAAATCCGCACTGAGTCGTTCAATCCGGACTTGCACGTCTTCGGCCGCCACCTGGTCTTGCACTTGATTCAACCGTAGGGTTTCCAACAAGGTTTCCGCCGCCGATAGCTCTGCACGTGCCTGAGCCAAATCCATTTCGATGTCGGATCGGGTCACGGCAATACGTTGCATGGCGCGCTGTAAAAACCGGTGTTTTTGTCGCCCCCACCGAGTTTCTTTTTCTAAAAGCTCGGTTTTATATTCTTTATATTTTTTGGCTTTTTGCGCCTGTTTTTCTAGTCCAGCCAAAGAACGTTCAATTTCCTGAATCACATCATTGAGGCGGGCCATATTGCCTTGTGCAGACTCTAATTTTTTTAAGGATTCCTTCTTGCGGGTTTTATATTTGGCAATTCCCGCAGCATCTTCAATCAACAGCCTTCGCTCCTCGGGCTTGGCGTTCACGACTTTTCCAATCTGTCCTTGCTCGATGACCGAATAGCCTTTTGCACCTGCACCGGTGTCCAAAAACAGTTCGTGGATATCTTTTAATCGGGCCGGGGCAGCATTGATAAAATACTCCCCCTCCCCACCGCGGTACACTCTGCGGGTAATAGAGATTTCTTTTTTCACCAAAACGGGTTCAACCGCCGCACCGTCGGCACTAGCCCCAACCGGTACGACATGGGTATCCACCGTCTCTTGCTCGAGCACCAATGTGGCTTCGGCCATACCGAGTGCGGAATACTTGCTTGAACCTTTAAAAATAATGTCGTCGGATCCCGTGGAACGAATGTGCTTGTAGGATTGTTCGCCCATCACCCAAAAAAAGGCATCAACAATATTGGATTTTCCCGAACCGTTGGGACCGACAATGCCCGTAATGGGCTTATCAAACTGAATAACGGTTTTGTCTTTAAATGATTTAAACCCTTGAAGCTCGAGACGTTTGATCTTCACCGACGGCTACCCCTCTATGTTGGTTGCGGGGGCGTCGGACAGGTTATGAGAAGTGACGCCCTAGTCAGATTTTTTACTAGGAGCGTATTGGTTGGCAAGAAATAGAAAAAGGCCCAGATTAAGTGCTGGGCCTCCCACTTTCCAATGGCTTTCCCTCTCGGGAAAACTGTCATGCGACATCTTTTTGGGGGTTGGGGGATTGAAGATCATCGCCTTGGTATTATTTATCGGCTCCCTCACCCTGAACAACCCTTTGTGCTATCTATTCAATTGTGTTTCCATCCTTGCCACCGCTATCCGCCCTGGCCGGGGCTGATCCAATGGTTCGCAGGCTCCCTTGACGTCAGGGGTCCGCCTACGCGCCCCCTACCGTTGGGGGTCTCCGGTTAACGAGTGCTTCTCGTCTGTTTCGTAAGGTTGCAGATCGCGTGTAGCGCTCTCTCTCATACGTCC
>JAIXVT010000171.1 GCA_027482725.1 Pseudomonadota bacterium
CGCGATATTCATGCCATGGCCGAGGCAGGCGAGCCGCTCACTGCGGACTCACTTTCGAGTCATTATTACGCATTGAATGCCAAATATTATGGTGATGTCGTGATTGCTCCAGAGGCTACAAGGTATGAGTGGTCACGCATTCCTCACTTTTATTATAATTTTTACGTGTATAAATACGCGACGAGTTTTGCGGCGTCGCAGTATATTGCACGGCAAATTTTTGAAGGTAATACCGAAATCCGTGATCGGTTTTTAGAGTTTTTGCGTTCTGGAGGGTCTTCCGAACCCTTGGTAACCCTTGCCCGGGCAGGGGTTGATCTTTCCACGCCGCAGCCAATTACCGATGCGCTGAAAGGCATGGAGGCAATGCTCCCCCTCTTCCAACCGTAGGCGGGAACTGTCCTCGGTTCGATTTTTTGCAATCCTAACCCATTGAATTCGTGGCATAAAAATTGCCACTTAATTGGGTAATATGGAATGTAATCATTGTAATTCTCTGAAAGTCTTTAAAGCGAGTCTGAAAACAAGACGTGTTATTCGAAGGGGATACTTCCCACGAAAGGGCGATGGTAAAAGAGTTCCCCGATATTGGTGCAAAAAATGTTGCCGTCGTTTTTCCGCGGCAACTTTTTCAGATACGAGATATTTAAAGAAACGGGGTTATCTGAACGCTATTCGTGAGAATCTTATCTGCACAAACTCTTTACGTCGCACGGCCAAGATGGTTGGCCTTGATATAGGTTCAGTGATGCGTCGACTGCCCATTATCGGGGTAAAGTGTGATCGTAAAAATAAAAAATTTTTAGAAAAAATCATGAAAGACAAAAAGTTCAATGAGGTCTGGTTTGACGAACTGGAAACTTTTGAAAAAACCAAGTTGACCCCTTTGGCCGTACAAGGTGTTTGTACCAAGGAACGCATTATTCTCGGTGTAAAAGTAGCAATTCGTCCCCCAGATGAAATTTACCGAGAAAAGTCCGAAAAAAAGTACGGAAAAATCAAAGACTATCGACCTGATTCGATTCGAGCGCTTTTTTCTGAGGTTTCAGAATACGTCATCCCTTCTATAAAAGTGACTACGGATAAGGCTACCTACTATCACGATCCGATTCGATCAGCGATACCTCAGTTTATTCATGATTCGCATTACGCAAGACGATCAAGACCGAATGGTCTGGGAGAAATGAAGGTGGGCGGTTTTGATCCATTGTTTCCTATTAACCAGGTGTTTGCGATGTTTAGGGCAAACATATCGAGACTGGCCCGTCAGACTTGGTGTACCACAAAAAAACAGGCCAACCTCATGTGGCACATCTTGATTTTTGTAGAGGCTCACAACCGGTACGCATACCGTTTGGCTGTTGGGGCCGGACGGGACATGGGGTTGGTTTAGCTCCTTTGTCAAGGACAGTTACCGCCTACGGTTAGGGCAGAGGAACACCCCCCGCCACGATGTTTTTCCTGCGGCGGGGATTCGTTCCAGGATTTGGATGACGAAGTCACTATGGCTTACCCGTATTCGGGTGCATCCTTTCTCACGCATTAGGGTATAACTCGGTTCGCGGTTAGGGTCGTCCAATCGGAAATCCAAATAGACGTATCGTCCGTCAGCAAAGTCGATCAGGTCTTGATGGGATGTCATGATCTGTTCCTGCGGGTGTTTGAGGACATAAAAATTTTGTCCACCAATGTGTCGGATATCTCGCACACTGAGTACCGATTCTGTTGGCGGTACAAGATCGTGCACGGCAAATAACGGAAAAAAATGAGTAGATGCAGATTTGAGTGAAACATATCCCCCGGCTACGATGCCCGTCACAACAACGGCCCGACACCAAAACTTAAAACGCTCCCACGGGAATCCGATCACGCCTAGGATCGCAATCAGGTTCATGATCGGAAACAAAAAGCGGTATTCCTTATTCCGCAAAGCAAAATGACCCAGGATAAAAACGGCCAAAAATCCCATCAAGGGCCAGAGCGCTCTGGTAGGGAGTCCGAGGCGTGTCGTACCCCAGATCAGTGGGAGTGTGGTCCAAGGAAGCAGTTGGAGCATCCATATAAAATACTGGTACCACGGATAGGGATTAAAGGTTGCCGCCACACCCTGCACCAAGTTCACATCAAAATATCGATAGGGGGTAAAAACCCAGTGCCCATATCCGATGCGATCAAAAATCGCTCCCAGCAGGGTTGAAAGTCCAAGCCCCAAAGCCCCCCAAAAAAGTCGGCGTATCCAGTTGGGTTTGTGTGCCCATAGGTCAAATGCAAGAAATCCGACTAAACCCAACATCATTTGAGGGCGGGCAACACAAGCCAATCCAAAAATGCCCCCACAAAGCAGCGTTCGAATAGGCGTTGGGGTTTGTAGTGCGACGGCAAATCCCCATGTGGTGAATATCCCGGCAAGATTCTCACTCGATGTTCGCGTATGGATGTACGGCAGAAACCAAAGGCTTCCCAAAATAAGATTTTGAATGCGACTTAAGCTAACGCGTAGTCCGTTTGCATTCAGTCGGTTCAAAAGAGTTCGGGTAAAAAATGCCATTACCCAGAGATTGAGCAATCCGTAGACTAATCTCGCCACACGAGCATGAAAAAACCGGTCATCATTCCCAATGAATTCTAGACCACGGGATAAGGCTACATGCAAAAAAGGCTGAAGCCATGGACGAATTTCCGACTGATGCTCCCATGCCAGTACCATTGACGAGGGTCGTCCGGCCATCCAGTAATGTGCCCATTCCAAGATCTGGAAGTGTTCGTCGGGGTGATGATAACCCTCTGAAAAATAAGTGCTGAGTAGCGTAAAAAGAAATGCTGGAGCCCAAAAATATCTGCTGAATGTAAATTTAGACATATAAACCTTAGCCATCAAAAATTAAAGTCACTAAAAAAAATAGAAATCACTGCGGCAATCGTTCCAAATACCAACACCATGGGAATCCGTGTATAACGGGAAAAAAAGATTCCTGATAAAAAAAAAATCATCTTCCATGGATAATGTGAATTTGATTCAGTAATTGATGATCGGAGAAGATGAAAAAACGAACCGAAAAGTCCGCCAATTACGGCCGGCATAAAATCCAAAAAAAATGATCTAAACCGAGGAGAGGAAAAAAGTTTTTTCTCCGCAAACGGCGCTAACCAAAGGCCGAAAACAAATGTGGGCAGAAAAATCCCGAATGTTCCGGCTGCTGCACCAGGAATTCCTGCAATTTGATATCCCAAATGAGTTGCCATGATCACTAATGGGCCGGGGGTCATTTGACCGGCGACAAGGGCTTCAAAAAATTGTGCCGGCTCTAACCAATGGGATCGATGAACTACAATATCGTACAGATTGGGGACGACTGCGATTCCCGACCCAAATGAAATCAATGCGGCCACCATAAACGAGACAAAGAGAAGAACAAGTGATGCTTCGTGCGGAGTTCGTTTTACCCACAGGGGGCGGCCAAAAAAGCAACCCAAGGAAACGATAAAAACCCAAAGGGCTTCTCGATCAGGAAAAAGCAAGGTCATGCCCAAAGCGACGAATATATTGAGCCAGCGGACGGGGCGGGCAATGGATTGGGCAAACTGGAATAAGGACTGAGTTGTTATTCCCAAAGCAAGCCACAAAAAAATGATTTGTAAGGGACCCGATACCTTGATGAATCCTGTTGCAATGCTCAGGACCAAAATTACTGCGGGAAGAATGAACGCGAGCCCCGCACAAAGCGCTATCCATCGTGATGTGACTTCTCGGCAGAGGCGGAGACCAACGAGAGTTGCGTATGGACCCGGAAAAAACTTAGATTGGGCTAAAATTTCTATAAATCTCTGTTCACTGATCCACCCTCTACCCACCCAATGATGGTGCATAGAGGCTACGAGGGCGAGTGGGCCGCCAAACCCGGTGCTCCCCAGGGTTAAAAAATGTTTGATGATTTCTGAGGCGGAGACTTGAGGAATAGGTTTAACCTGCCTTGTTTTAGCATTTTACCTTGTACGGTTTGAGCTTGATGTGTGGAGGACTCAAACCAAGCTTGATTTAAAGGTACGTTTTTCAAAGTATCTAATTTTATTTCCGCGAGTTCAAGATTTTCAAACTCTTCAGCAAGACGAATTATTTTGCGGGCAAGCTTACGGCGAAAAATAGGAATGCGCAGATCGCTTTCGATGTTGAGCTCGGGAACTCCATGCAGAATTTCATTAACGTCAGATTCTAAATGATCAAGATTGCTTTTGAGCTTTGGGGTCTCGGGGTCGCCTACC
>JAIXVT010000159.1 GCA_027482725.1 Pseudomonadota bacterium
CCAACTTCATACGTCCAGCCATCCCGAACCTCCTTTGTCCATACCTGACGTTCTTCTTTAACTTTGTCCCAATCAATCTTCGCCGCAAACTCGGTTTCAAATTGACGAACAAAATCATTCGCCCAAGACTTTACCATCGTTGTTTATGTATTTCAACGATATAATATTTCTAAATCAATTTTATTCTATAAGCATCTTTTTATGAAAGTTAAGCCAACAAAATCGTCACCCACTCGATAATATGGTCTCAGGTGACGATTTTGTAAAAAAATTATGGTATAAATGGGTGACGAAGGTGACGATTTGGTGACGATTTTATGGCTTAATAAAACTTTTATATATATTTCTGGGCCTATAGGAAAGTTTATATAAGCCCTCCAAATCGTCACCTTTGTCACCAAATCGTCACCCACTACTTGATATTTTCATAACCTAGATAATAAAATCGTCACCCAGACGATATTATGGTCTCATACCTATTCTTTAAGGGAAATACCACGGAAGCCCTTGAATTGCTTACCTCCTTCTTTACGAATACCCTCGCGGATCTTGGAATTCATTCCTAGAATTTGCACTTTCAACTTTTTTAGAGAACAACCCCACTCAACCGCCAATTCACGCATTTCATCGTTCGTAACAAAATCAGAATCACTTCCAGTAAGATTGAATGCTGATATAACACGCTCGTCTAACTGAATATCCTGTTCTCCTTCAATAACTGACTTTTGAACTGTAACAGGTGTATCGGCATAATTATCAATCAATAAACGAACCAATGCATCGGCCCATTTATGGCTCTTTACATTTGTGCGAAGATGCGGATCAGCAACCTTTAAATTATCCTTGCGGTATTCATAAAGTTCTTCATTTCCTTCAGCCTCCGCGAGCCTTTCATTTATGAACTCCTGTGACTTAAACTGAATAGTAGATGTAATCTGAACGCACTTTTCCAATACATCATCCGCTGTATATGCTGGTAAGTCATTCACCATAAAGACGGTTGTGCTTTGGATATTAAAATTCATCGGATCCTTATAATTTTTACGACCTTCTATCTGATCTCCACCTGAATTGATAGATTTGATGATTTTGCTATTAATCTTCATACCCTTATTCTTCATGTCTAGAGGAAACTCTTGGACGAGCATCAAACGAACCGTTTGGAAATCAACCAACCAACCGTTCTCTTTTGCTGCATCTCCACCGCTTCGTTCTCGCTGAACGAGGAAGTTTGTGCTTTCCGCTTGCCTGATATAAGAGCCAAACGCCGACATCAACCAATCATTCGTAACACCCTTGGAACAGTCTCGGTTTGTTATGATAGTGGCGAATAACTTATCCGTTATTTCACCAGCAACAGCACGGGCGAGGAATGATACCCAACGAGTAGCATTTTCTTCACCCATACTCGCAACGAATACTCGGTCATAACATTCCTTCTTGAAAGCATCATCAACTGATCTTGGGAAATTGCGATGTATCTTTGTAAGCGAATAAACTGGGTTCGCCTTCAGTTCTTGGCTGTTCCATTCGTAGAACGTACGACGGCGGAAGTCATAAACACCATCGTTGAAACATATCTTACCGAGTGTGGTTGTATGGAGTTTCTGGTAAAACTCTGGGTCTGGATTACAGATGATTTTATCCTCTGTAAGAGTAGCAACTGACCGAACATTTTTAAGAACATCGCAGTAGAACATTTCGGTAGTTATAGTTTTTCCTTTGAATTCTACTATGTTACGTTTTATCATCTTGAGGGCGATAATTGCAGTGCGTAATGCGGATTGAAATGACTTGGTATCGTTAGACCAGATATTTCCCTCTTTGTGGAATAACTGTCCTTGCGAATATACATAATCCTTCTTCAACCGTCTATAAGCCAACACACTAAAATCCTCGTCTGTCTCACCATACTCGGTATACTCGGTCACCGCAAGGTGTTGCGTAGGGGGGAAAACCTCCACCGCCAAAACCTGGCGACTGGCCTCACGCACCTCCTCCGTGATGACGGATGATTCTGGAAAACGCATGTCTTCGGGAAACTTCGTATCGTCATATTTATTCATTAGCCAATCATCCACCTTTGCCTCGTCATAGCAATCGGCCGCCTTGCGACTGAATTCATGAATAATGTCACGCAACTCTGCGTCGGTTTTGGTTTCACGGTATTTGCGGATAAGCATACAGCAGTAAGAAGCCCAGGTTTGGAATGAGCCAGCCTTCTCGTCGGGGATGGACTTTATGAATGCGGATGCGTCGCCACCGCCGCTGCTGATGCCGATGCTTCTCTTCGGTGACACGGATGGTGTGGCCTTGCGGGACATAAGTGTCATAATCGTTTCATTACTGGTATTCGCTGATACCATAGGAAAGTCCTTACATCTAACGGATATTTTAGATTTGTCAATTTCAGCGATGTCAATAATTGAAATCTCATCGCCAGTCACGCGAAATCCATGTGTTATTTCGTACGCCTTATTACCAGGCTTACGCGATCCTAGGAGTTGCCAATTTGTTCCGCCGTTGGTAATTCCTTCATCTAAAACACCGTCCCATGAGTTAATAAGCGGAAGATGCTCTAATGTCTGGGGTAATAATTCTAACATCTCCGCACGGAGAGCCTTCTGGATGATTCGCGGGACACGGATCGAGAAGAAGATATGAATACCATCCTTCGTCTTGTCGTCTAGCATATTCACGGCTGACTTATGCGATACGAATATATCGTAGGTAGGGACGACACCTTCCACCATCGCGGCCAGATGCTCCGCATACAATTCAATAATATTCACAATATCGTCTTCGGTATGCTGACGAGATTCAGTATCAGCCGCGTAGTGGAAATCCAGATCCACGACCAGCGGGCCATCGGGGTATTGTTTCTCGGTGAGGAACTCCAATTTACCAGAGTGAATATGCTTTGAGTAAAGTTGCCAGAATTCGGCGTAGTCTTCATCAGGTATATTATAAACACCACCATATACCCCGAGGGTTCTGTCACCTATTCTCGTGTGGGTGTAAGCACCGCCGGCGACGGGTTTGTGAGCGAGGAGGAAATCGGCGAGGGATGACATCGTTCTTGTTCTTGTATATATAGAATAAAGATAATTATTTAAATCAATTTATTCTATATTTTCCTAAATATTAGGATTTCAAAAAAAAGTCCTAATATTCCATGGGTTAGTTGGCCGCCGCCGCCTCCGCCTCCAACTTTTCCGCTCGCTTCTTGTAGTAGTGGGCGAGGGCTCGGTCAATAACTTTCTGACGGTATTCGGGGTTGTTCGCATATTTGCGTTGCTTGTAAAAGTTGTCATATACCCGCCACTTTTCTTGCTTGGTAAGTTTGGGGAGTTCTTCGTTCGCTAATTCCATTCTTGTTTTTCCTAAAGTATATAGAGAAAAACATTTATATCAATTTTTTATGGAAATACTAAATCACCACAACAACGCCCTCGCCAGATTATTCGCAGACCATTTATCGTCACGCCAATCGCCCCTAATCCCCGCACTCCGTGCTAAATAACTTTTCCGCCTGGCCTCGTCGCCATGTTTCGTAAAGTCCGCCAGTTTCGAACCGATGTGGATAATCCGCCCACGCTGTCCATCAGCGGCTGCGACGCGTATCATATACTTCTTATCTTCTCTAGGCGAGACGCTAATCTCCGCCTTCGCGTTGCCTCGGTATTTCTCAAAACGACGCTTGACCTCGGCTGGATCGCTTATTTTCGTTAATTCGCTTAATTTCATTACCTATGATATAATGAGATTAAAACGGTGGCAGATTCTTATTACCTCGTATCTTCTGCTTCAACTTTACTTGCTCCGCCAATCTCTCGGGTGGTATTTCGCCAACCGTCTTCGGAGTGTCTTTCGTGATGCGGACAGTCGGGCGATAAGTTGGGTAATCACCGCCTACCGAACCCCAGCGTTCCATATACCATCTCGCCAACGGACGATTTTTCTTCTCCTCCGACCCCTCATAAGCGTCATCATTCCCATATTTCTCCTTATAAAGCAGTTTATATTTCTTCACTAAAGCACCGGAACGATAGGCGGACGGTTTCTTATACTGCGAATAAACAATCGCCATGGCTTTTTTATATAACTGGATGTCTTTGATCTTCGCCATTTATATAAGCATTACAATTTATTTTTTTCAAAGAAGTTCGAGTCCATTTCCATCCCGATATAATCACGACCTAATTCCACGGCAGCCCGCCCGCTATTAAATGAGCCAGCGGTTGGATCTAGCACGGTTTCACCTTCGTTGCTATATCTCTCGATCAACCATTTCAACAATATAATCGGTTTTGCTGTAGGGTGTCGTTTATCTTGCTTTACACCGAAGTTCAACACAGACAGCGGACACCGCATTCCGTCCTCCTGTTTTAAATTATTCCTACCTACTCCTCCACCATAACATGAACCAGGTCTAGCATCACAATTTTTATATTCATAACCTTTTTTTCCCTCTACGACATGATCTACTCTTTTATAAAATGTATTCTTCTTTGAAAACACATATATCATCTCGTGCGATGTCATCGGTCGCTTATTCGCAAGCAAAAAATTTGTCCCAGCATTTTTGTTCCACACCAGGTCATAGCGAAACCACGATGGGTTACTATTTATTAAATCCGCTCCGAATTTTGTATTACAGAACATTAACACGGGTGTATTGTCGTTACGACAAAGCCGTTTCACCTGCTCCCAAAATGCCACGAGGTCAATCTTAACGTCCCACGAACATCCTCCCACCAAACACCCATACGGTAAGTCGCACATAAATAAATCAACACTCTTATCGAGTAATGTTTTCATAAGTTCTAAACAGTCGCCATTTAAACATCGCACGGTCATTTTGCCTAAAGTGGAATAATTATTTTTATATATATCGTTTATATATAAATATCAGCCTGATACGACGCTAAAAAAAACCAAGAGATGAACCGCCTGATGTAACACGTGGTGGGGCGGTGGTGACATTCGGCGGCACAGTACCGTTCCCTAAAAGTGCGAACACTACGAAGCACGCCCAGGTAAAAAGATTATTCAGCATTTTATACAATACCCCGATATTATATTTTTTACCCACCACCCTCCATATTCATCCAATCCCACGATCGCCACCAAAGGCGGATTCTTTTTTTGATATGATAAAGCGACATTTATATTATCAAAACATTTTAATATATCTTAACTGAAAAACTCCAATGCGGCACGACGCATGAGTTCCTGGTGCGTCATCACTCCCGTACCCTTTTTTACAGCGGGATTCTTACCATTAGCGTCAGCGAAACGACATCCTCGCCCGATGGATGCAGAGGCGGG
>JAIXVT010000140.1 GCA_027482725.1 Pseudomonadota bacterium
ATATTTTTGGAGACGTTGATTTAAGTTTTTTCGGATCAAACAAAAAATACTCAAGATTATTGCTAAAATCTTCGCCCGGACCATTAATTCCATCTTCTTCAACAAAATCATTCCGTAACGTGGTTAAAAACTTTTCTCCAGGTCAAGGCAAGCGAAGGGTTTCCAATCCATAGAGACATCCTATCACTACGACCTATTGCATCCGATGCAAAATATAAAGATCACAAAACCACATGAACACCAAAGAACGCATTCTACCTCTCGTAGCCTTGAAGGAGCGTACTGGCTTAAGACGCAGCACGATTTACCTGAAAGTCCAACAAGGGCAATTCCCCAAAACCATCACGCTAGGGCTTCGTTCGCGAGGGCAAGGATTGCCCAAGCGCGCGGTAGCCCGAAGGGTTATGAGCACGATGCGAGCAGAATAAAAAAGCAGAAATTATAAAAAGTCCAAAAACGATAACCACTTGAAGCCATTGAGGGCGACCTGAGAGAATGCCGGTTACAGCAGAAGGTGGGAGGCCGGAGCGCTTGGAAAACTCTGCATGAGTAAGATCTTGATCATCAGCAGATTTTAAAACCGCAGAGATCAGGGGCGATGTTTTCTTGCCACCGACTTAAACTAAAAAAATATAATTTTTAGGATTTGGCAAGAAGCAACCCTAACAAAATCCTAATTTTTTTTACGACGTGTTCTGTTAACTCTAAGTAGGACTTTATTGAGGTAAAAAATATGCAGTACTTCTTTTTTCTGACCGGTACAGCCCGAATAAAACTTTTCGTTTCTGTTTTCGCCTTGAGTTGCCTCTTCGCCCTAAATACCTACCCTAATAAATACGGTGATCCTTATAAACCTTCTCCGCAAAGTAGTAAGCGGTGCACTTTAATATTAGACCAATTTTCGAACCCTATAGTCCGACATGATAATTTCTCTCACACTACAGTGCACGGAAATTATTTCGTTGTAACTGATGGCTATGGCCGTCAAAGTGGACCTTTCTCCACCAATGGGAAACCCTCTAAACAGACGCTATCAACTAAAGGACCAAGCTCATCCTTGGCCGACCCATCGCTACCAACGCATATTCAATTTATATTTACTGCAGAGGACATATCAAAAATTCAAGACATTTACCGTCAAGCCAATAAAGTTCTTGTCAGTCGCCTTAAAAATAGTTTTGAAGAAAAACAAAAAAACAAAGGTTTTCTGGATCATTTTTTATCTTGGATTAAATTAAATTCCAGATCGCAACAAAATGATATCGACAGCGATCTCACCCACCTGCTGAGTACTTATCCGGAATCCGCTAAAAAACACGAGGATGGATACTTCATTGGTCCCAATACTCCCTACATTGATCTCAGCCAACCTTTTCAAAAGGACAAAATTGACCGATTTATAGCATGGCAAACTGAGGAATACCGGGGTTCCACGCCGAACAGTATTTTAGATCTTAACTCAGGGCACGTTGAGTACCTTGAAAACCTGCAAAAGGCCATTCATGGCCACGTATCAAATTTTTTAGGAACCGATACCGGCAGTCTAAAAATCTATTTTCATTTTCCCCACGTTGTCGGTTACCACGGACTACATGTCCACGCACGTTTCTCTGATATTCCGGCCGTAGACCTACCGAGAGTCTTTGGACTTAATGATCTCATCACCCACTTAAAAGCGGGTCAAAATACCCGCACCCTGATTCTGGAAAGACAAAAAAGCCTAGGTGGCTTCTATGTTTTGCCCAAAGAATTCTCAGGCCTACTGGATGCAGTAAGCATTAAATGGATTCCTTTTGCTGGGACACTCTAGCGGCCTCCAATAGGCTTTAATTTTTATATTAAATAAATTTAATTGACATTTCGTGAATATCGTTTCAGCATCAGCGCTGAAAGCGAGTAGGCCATGAGGGTTTCAACCTGTTTATCGTTCGTGATGGGGCTAGTGTTTCTTGCGGGCAGATCGTTTGCGGATGACTTTGGGGATTCCAACCATCCCAAAAACCTAGATTCCAATTACGAATACCGTTTGGATGTCTTACCTCCAGCGGGCGATATCGAGGCAGAAAAACGGCACCTGGGATGGTCTGATACCTATTGGCCCCATGCGCTCGGAGGTATCGGTTCTCGTGTCACCGATCAAAATGAAACAGGAGAGTTGAGTTCCTTGGACCAACTTTCTCCCGCTGAAAAACTAGATTTAGCTTTGGGTTACCGCGATGGCCGTTTTACTCAAGCCGTGAAAAAACATACCGATAAATTTAACGCTCTTTGGCGGGGACTTTGCAACGGTTGGGCGCGCGCCTCTTTAGAAATCCCAGAGCCACAACCCTTTGTCGTAGAGACCACCCAAGGCCCAATGAAAATCCGTAGTTCCGATGTAAAAGGCTTAATGGCTTGGTACTACTCCTTTATCGACGATGGTGACACTAAATTTTTAGGACGACGCTGCTACATGCCCGGCGGCTTGGGCTTTTTACAAGGTGGGTGCCGGGACGTAAATCCCGGAGCGATGCATGTCCTGATTGCAAACGAAATCGGTGTGCGAAAACACGGTGTGATCGGAGACCGCGATCCGGGTAAAGAAATTTGGAATCAACCCTTTATCAAATACCAATCGCTCATCCGTTGGGATCAACAGAAAATAGAGAAAAACCGAATCCGAGTTCCCGTAGGAACACGCTTGGTATACGCGAACGAAACTGCAGTTGCAGTCGAAACCCCGGTTTTAGGGACAAATCAACAGGATTACCAGACTTTGGACTTAGAATACATTTTAGAGATTGATGCCGGCTCAAAAATGATTGTGGGGGGAGAATGGAAAAGCGAAATTCATCCTGACTTTTTTTGGGCTCAAGAGTTTAGTTTGCCTCGTAACTTTAAACCCACAAAAGAAGACCCGGTAGGACGTTGGTCGGTCCTCAAAGATTGGATTGCACGTTCGGCTCCACAATAAAATCTCCGGTTTGGTCTGTTCTGTACCAAGGGATTCGCAAACTCTCTAAACGCTCCAAGGTTTGAACGTGAGGATGACCATGGCGATTAAACTTCCCGGCACTAATCACCACAAGGTTCGGCTTAAGCTTATTCAGAAATTCTGCACTTGAAGAATGACGTGATCCATGGTGACTGAGTTTAAGCCAAAGTTTTCCCTCGGGTCGGGTTGATTCCATGGCCTTTAAAAACTGAGCCTCTTGACTATGGTCGGCGTCGCCCAAAGTAAGCCATGTTTTTTGTCCGGACAAAGGAATCCAAAATCCAAGCATCTTTTGGTTTCCGCGCGCACGTTTTTCCCGGGACCGTAAAGCCATGCTTGGCCAAGGAACACACCACTTTCCCCTTCCTTGAAAGGCTTCCCATTCCTCCAAACAAGATACCCCTAAAAAAAGCCGAGCCCAGCGCAATCCTCCCCGGTGATCTTCGTCGGCATGCGTCAGTACAGCGCCCTGCATTTTGACATTGCCCCAGCGGAAAATACGCCTAAGCCAGCGCACCGGCCGATTGTTGAAATCCCATTGGGATCCAAAATCAATGGCATAAGTCAGCTCTCCGGACCGGATCCATGCGGCATCACCCTGTCCGACGTCCCACTGAGCGAATTCAGGTTTAGCGGCGTAAAGTTTAGGAACCGTGTCCGAACCCAAGCCTATTCGAACGATCCAACACCAGAGCAATAGACCTAAAACTGCCGGAACATAAAGTGTGGATCCAAGATAACCTGGAAAGAATCGGCTCCGAGACGGATTCAATGGTGGACCCGTTGTCCATCCGCGTTTAGCCCGAGGAATTCTCCAAAATAGACCCACCGCCAACGTGCCCCACAGGGCATAAAAGATCTGATCGCGGGCCACAATGAGCACACCCCCCAAAATGTCGTGAATCCTTAAAAATTCTAAAACAAGGACATTTAAACTTTGGGAAACAGCAGCGAAGGCGTGGGGGGAAATGAGCGCGCTTAAAATCAGCGCGGGATACCCCAAGACAATAAGCCCCCATCCCGTGATCCAACTTGCTATCGGCGTAAGATGGGCAACGCCTCCTTCAAAAAGCTGAAAAGGAAGAAAAGGAATCCACGAACCAACAGCCATCCCCCAATGCCCCTGTCCTCGGAACAGATAGGCCCCAAGCGTGGCGCCGTAGTAGTGCCAACCCCCAAACTTGAGCAAAGGATACGGAGACAAATGAAAAAAATCGAAGAGCGACTCGGTGAGAACTCCGATCCCCGTGCGCATCATGAACGGAAGTTGTAACTGACGGAGGAAAAAGTGTCCGATAATCCGGCCAAAACCAGGACGAAATCCTTGGGCCAGCCACAGTGTTCCCAAGATGATAAAAAAAATCAATGCTCCCCAGCGGTTCCCAACTTTTGATTTTTTAGGGAGTTCGCTCCACACCGCAAAAAGGGCGGCAAGATGGACCCCCGAAGCGGATGTTAAATGGACCCAGCCCATTTCACGAAGCACCTCAAATACCCACGCATTCTGGGTATCGCCAAACACCAATGCTCGAACGATCCCCGACATATCTGTCATTTCGTTTAAGGTGTCTCTACGCGATTGAATCCACTGCAATAGGCCGTGCACGGTTCCCCCTGTTTTCGAATTCACATTCAGCAAGACTTTGACCAAGTTCTTTGGTGCAAAAAAAAACCCTAAAAGCTACGATAAACCAGATGAAAGTGATCACCTGGCTTGGAGAAAACTTCACTTTGGTACAAGGATTCCTTTTGGGAGCGGTGGTCGTGATGGCTTATCGTGGCTTGCAAAAACGAGCCGAATCGTCTCAGTTCCGGACCCGAGAGTTCGAAAAACCAAACTCAAATGAATCGAAACGTTCCGCAATCCAGCCCCCACCATTTCAAAAAAAACCATCACCAGAACCCTTGGCACTCCCGGGCATCCAACTCGATGGGGAGGCTCACGAAGTTTTGGGGGTTGCTCCCGATGC